>CAOJHI010000244.1 GCA_948436005.1 uncultured Lachnospiraceae bacterium | reverse complement strand
TGACATTGTATTTTGTATGCTGAGCCCCTGTTTCAAACCCCTTGATCAAATCATAGAAAAATGGATCATGCAGATTATGTACAACAATTCCTATGGCATTTGTCTTTTGGCTGACCAATGCTCTGGCTGCACTGTTCGGGTTGTATCCCAATTTTTTTACCGCATCCATCACCTTTTCTTTTGTTTTATCACTCACCATATCTGTTCCATTGATCACTCTTGACACGGTAGCCAATGAAACACCGGACACTCTTGCCACATCCTTTATCGTGATTCCATTTCCCATACTTCCCACTCCTTCAGATTTCTACGCAGATTTTGGATTTATTATATTCCTTATTTCCATTTATTTCTACATGCTAATGCTGAAATTCCTCTTTTCTGCCATGATTAAGGAAGGGGAGTTCTAAAGCGTAAGCCTTATTTTCCTGTTCCTGCAGCCATACTCCTTTCACACAGCTCCATCAGCTTCCATTCCCAGAAATTTGTTTCCGGCTTTTCAATGATCATACTTCTACTTCCCTGCCTTCTTTCGCTGATTTTAACAGAGCCTCAACAACTTCGACCTGGCGGATACCATCATTCAAATCTGTAAGAGAAACCTTTCCTTCTAATCCTTCTCTAAATGAATCCGCATAAATACACACTCCTGAATTCCAGTCAAAATCATTCTCTCTTTCTGCCTTCAGATCAAATCGGAATGCCTGCATTGTCTCACTATATTCAAGCGCCGCACAGATACCTTCTTTCTCCAAACTTTCCAGAATCTTTTCTGCATTTTTCCTGTCTGCTTCTATATAGATGCGAAGTCCTTGTTCTACTTTAAATCCAGGTGTTTTGTTGTATGAAAAGCCGCCTTTTTCACCTGTCACCTGGACATAATTCTCTACCAGTTCCTCCATTCTTATTGTCCACTCTGTTTTAAGCCGTATCAAAAGGCCGTCTTCAAAAGTAAGAAAGCTGTCCATATAGTCGAACTCACTTCCAATCACGCTTTGCTTTCCTTTCGCGTACACTTTTATAATTTTTCGAGGTGCAAAATAGTAATGAAGCAAGTCTACAGCATGGCTTAACAGGAAGAAAACAGGGGATGAGATCGCGGAAAAGTTTTTACTGTCCTTCCCCCATAAATTTCTCGGGACGTCTATGGAATCATCCATCCTCATCTCTCCAAATTCTGGGGTTCCAAGCCCCCCTTCTTTCAACATCATCCGAATTGCTCTGTCCAGCGGATAAAACCGGTTCGGAAACAGTACCTTTATACAAGTTCCGGATTTCTCCGCCGCTTCCTTAATTTCGTATGCTTCCTTCACAGAAGTAGTCAATGGCTTTTCACTGATTACATAAGGTATCTTTTGCTCACATGCCTGTATGATGGGCTCCTTATGGTAGGGGTCCTGTGTAGCTACAACTATCAAATCCAAATTTTCTTTTTCATACATTTCCCGGAAATCTTCATACCATCTGCAAGCATGCTGTCCGGCCCAGTTTCTGGCCTTTTCCGCCTTCATATCGCATACTGCCACTATTTCTGTACCCTCATGTGCATAAAGCCGTTCTGCATGCTGACTTCCTAATATCCCCATTCCAATCACAGCACATCTAAATTTTTTTCCCATATATTCTTCTCCTTCTATAGTTCAGTTAACCTTTTACGGCGCCCGATGTGATCCCTTTGATAAAATATTTATTACACAAAAGAAAAATCAATAAAACCGGTACTGAAATTACAACTGCAGCACTCATCATCCCTCCCCAGTCTATCACAAACTGCCCTTTAAATTCTTTCAGAGCGATGGAAAGCGTTTTATATTTTACTGAATTTGTAAAGTTAAATGCAAAAATAAATTCTTCCCAGGTATTCAAAAAAGTATAAATGCATACTGTTACAATTCCCGGTGTGATTACGGGAACCAGAATTTGAAACAATGCCGATAATCGATTACATCCGTCTATCAGCCCTGCCTCATCCAGCTCTTTGGGAACCCCTGATAAAAAAGCTGTCAATGTCATAACTGCCATTGGTATGTTCAGGGCGATATTTGAAATAATATTTACCTGATACGTATCAATCAAATTCAATCTGCTGTAAATTTTATATAACGGTAGCAGCAGCACGATGGCAGGCATCATTTGTCCGAACAGCAGTGATGCAGACAACGTTTTATTTCCCTTAAATTCAAATCTGGAAAACCCATATCCCGCCAGCAATGATATGATCAGTGTTGCTCCTGTCGTTATTACAGCAATAAAAAAACTGTTTATAAATGATCTGGGTATAGAAGTTTCAAACAAAACCCTTGAAAAGTTTGAAAATGTAGGAAGCTCCGTAAAAAATCGCGGAGGGGATACAAATAATTCAGATGTCGGTTTTACAGAAGACAATATCATCCATATCGCCGGAAACAAAGCTGCTGCAATACAAATCACCAGAAAAACATACGCACAGATATTTCCCAGATATTTCACAACGCCTTTATTTCCGTACAAATATTTTTGTCTCTCTTTCAGCATTCCCGATCCCTCCTTATCACGAATCTGTTATACATAAGTGCAATCGCTGCTGTAATCACAAACAATACCGAAGCCGCAGCACTTGCAGTCCCAAAATCGTAGTTTTTAAATGCCTGCCTGTAAATATATAGAGACAGTATTTCCGAGGAATGTGCAGGCCCGCCTTCTGTCAGCAAATAGATAAATGTAAATGAATTCATAGTCCAGATGCTGAGAAGCAGGATTACCGTATTTACAGAAGAACTGATCTCCGGTATCACAATGTGAAAAAAAACCTGACGCGATTTTGCCCCATCCACCCTGGCCGCCTCTTTTAAATCCTGCGAAACACCCTGCAAGGCTGCCTCTGTCATCAGAGCCACAAACGGGACCATTTTCCAGACATTCACAATGATAGCAGAAATCAAAGCTGTGGAACCTGAGGATGTCCAATTGATACTTTGTGTGATAATCCCTGCCCTTTTCAACATTTCATTGATCATTCCATAATCAGGGTGATAAGACCAGTCCCACACCATTGCACTCACAACACTCGGCAATACCCATGGTACCATTAATAGAATACGAATGATTGTCTTGCCCCGAACCTGACTGGCATTTAAAATATTTGCAATGATGAATCCTATTAAAAACTGGAATACAACACTTCCAGCGGTCCACAGGAACGTATTTTTTACTGCGAGTCTGAAATATGGATCTCCAAAAATTCGGATAAACTGTTTTACTCCTACAAATTTTATTTTTCCGGTAAAAAGGTCGGTTTTCATAAACCCCATGATCAGCGTATATATAAGGGGAATCAGCATAACTGCAAATACAAACAGCAGTGCCGGTGCAATGTAGACATATCCCCAGCAGTTTTTTTCTATCCTACGCCTGTTTTTACTCACTGCGTCAATCACCTCTTTCCAGGCGAGGCCTGTTTTATTCCAGGCCCCGGATTTGATTCATTATTACTGCAGCACGTCATTCACACCTTTTTCAGCATCTGTCAGAGCGGTTTCCGTATCTTTGCTTCCTGACAGAACAGCCTGTGCCTCATTATAAATGATGTCTGTAATCTGATTCATATGCGGACTTCCAGGAAGCGGCACACCATAATTAATTGCTTCAAGAAATACTTTCAATTTTTCATCCGAATATTTCTCATTTGCAGAAGCTGATTTACAGGATGAAAATGTACTGCTGAAGTCAACTGAAACATCAGGAGACGCGATATATCTCATCAACGCAAACGCAGCATCCGGATTTTTACAGGTATCGGACATTCCTAGATTCCATCCCCCAAGCACTGCAGAATTTTTGCCTCCATCAAAAGCCGGACATAACGCAAATCCCATGTTCATTTCAGGATTTGCTTCCAGGATCGGCTCTATGTCGTAGCTGCCTGACATGAACATCCCCAGCTTCCCTTCTGCAAACAGATTTCGGTTGGTCGTATTATCATTTTCTAATACGCTCTTCGCTACTGCTCCATCCTTCAAAAACAGATCCGCCCAAAAAGAAAACGCTTCCATTCCTTCTTTCGTATTAAATGCAGCCTCTGTCATATCTTCATTCAGCAGGGATACACCTTTTGAGAACATCATACTGTAAATCTGTGCCGTCGTATTTCCAGCATTGCTTCCGCACATTCCAAATCCAAAAACGTCACCTTTAGTCAGCTTGACCGCATATTCTCTCAATTCCTCCCATGTAGCAGGAGGCGCGTCAGGATCTAATCCCGCTTTCTCGAACAAATCTTTATTGTAGAACAGGCACATTGTCTCGCTTCTATATGGCAATGCGTAATAACTGCCGTCGATTGTCAGTGTTTCCAGTGCGCACTCATAGTATTCCGACATATCCACCTGATATGTTTCTATGTACCCATCCAGATTCTGAAGCTTTCCCATTGATGCATAGGGAATGGTCCAGGCAATTGCCATATCCAATACATCCGGACCGGCACCGGCCTGAAGAGCAGAAAGATATTTATCCTCCATACCATCCCATGGCAGGTACTCGAAATTTACTTTTACATCTGGATACTGATCATAAAAGTCTTTCATAATTTCATCCATCAGTCCATCGTTCCAGCTCCCTGTCCATACAGT
>CAOJHI010000243.1 GCA_948436005.1 uncultured Lachnospiraceae bacterium | reverse complement strand
CGGACCGGTTTTTTGAGGACGGCGAGACTGTCTCCATGGCCGGTGTGAAGATCAGAGTACTGCATACGCCGGGGCACACGGCCGGGGGCGCATGTTATTATATAGAAGAAGAGAAAACGCTGTTTTCCGGTGATACGCTGTTTTGCTGCAGCGTGGGGAGAACGGATTTTCCGACCGGAAGTATGCGTGAGCTGAGAAATGCAATTCACACGAAGCTGTTTGTGCTTCCGGATGATACGCTTGTGCTGCCGGGGCACGGAGAGTCAACAAGCATTGGATACGAGAAAAAATATAATCCTTATTAGGAAACAATTATGATTACAGTACAGTTAAACAGACAAAATTTTGAATATGATATACATTCTCTTGTCAAAGCGTTTTATCCTGAGCAGGATGTGCGTATCTGCTACGTGGGAGAGGCGGTTTCTGAGGAAGAGAATTGTGTCCGAAATACAGGCGCAGGGGAAGAAACACCGGAGTCGGAAGCAAAAGAGCAGCCGCTGCTGGTGATTTCTTTTGTACCGGAAGATTCCGGGGAAAAGATTTGTGCGGAATTTGAGACAGACGGAGACCAAGTTCTTTCCGATCAGATTTTGATTCCGGAGGGAACAGAGCGCAAAGCAGTAAAAAATGAGCTGAAACGCATGCTTTACCGTATGCTTTCTTCGGCTACAGGGGAAAAACTTCCCTGGGGGAATCTTACCGGCATCCGTCCGACCAAGATTCCGATGAGCCTTCTGGAAAAAGGATGGAAAAATTCCGAGATTGCGCAGTATATGCGTGATACTTATTTTGTGAGCAATGAGAAAACGGCGTTAGCGATTGCGATTGCAAACAGGGAGCGCCATATTCTGAAAGATATCAATTTCCAGAATGGCTACAGTCTGTATGTTGGCATTCCGTTTTGCCCGAGCATCTGTATGTACTGTTCGTTCAGTTCCAGCCCGCTGCATCTGTGGAAGGATCAGGTCGACCTTTACCTGGATGCGCTTTGCAGGGAAATTGACTATGCAGCGGATGCATTTGCCGGACGGGAGCTGAATACAGTCTACATTGGCGGCGGGACGCCGACGACGCTGGAGCCGTATCAGATGGAACGCCTGCTTGGAAAACTGGAAGAGCGGTTCTGTTTTGATCATTTACAGGAATTTACCGTGGAGGCCGGAAGGCCGGACAGCATTACAAGGGAGAAGCTTGAGGTGCTGCGTGCGCACGGGATTTCAAGGATTTCGATTAATCCGCAGACCATGAACCAGGCAACGCTCGATTTGATTGGACGGCGGCATACGGTGGAAGAAACCGTGCAGGCATTTGCTCTGGCGCGGGAGATGGGATTTGACAATATCAATATGGACTTGATCGTGGGGCTGCCCGGGGAGGAAAAACCGGAGGTAGAACACACGATGCAGGAGCTCGCAAAGCTTGATCCGGACAGCATCACCGTGCATTCCCTGGCTGTCAAGCGCGCGGCGCGGCTGCGGCTTTTCAAAAAAGAGCATAAAGAAATGACGATGACGAACAACCGTGAAATTATGGATATGACTGCCGCGTATGCACAGAAAGCCGGGATGGCGCCGTATTATTTATACCGACAGAAAAATATGGCCGGTAATTTCGAAAATGTCGGTTATGCCAAGGAGGGCAAAGCCGGGATTTATAATATTCTGATCATGGAGGAGGTTCAGAGTATTCTGGCGCTTGGGGCCGGAGCGTCGACGAAAATGGTGTGGGCGCAGGACAGAATCGAGCGGATTGAGAATGTAAAGGATATTAAAAATTATATTGAGCGCATTGATGAAATGATAGAGAGGAAGCGGACTGGACTGCATGAGTAATACCGGGCATGAATACAAAAAAAAGTATCAGATTATTCGTCCTGAGGTTATCACAGAGCTGTTGCACGGGACCAAAGTAAGCAATCTGGCTTATCTTGTGGGAAAGCAGATGCATTTTACGCAGGAAGAGTGCCATGACCTGGCAGTTGCCGGTTTTCTGCATGACATTGGAAAGCTGGAGCTTGCGAAATACGTGCGGGGACATGAGGGAGAGACACTGATCATTGAGGAGCTGAAATACGTGCGTCTTCATTCTCGGCTGAGCGCCAGAATACTGGAAAAAAAGGGGTATTCCAAAGAAATTGTGGAGATGGTGAAGTTCCACCATGAGAATTGCGACGGTTCCGGGTATCCGATGAATCTGGTGCAGGAGGATATTCCGATCGGCGCGCGCGTAATCCGGGTGTGCGATGTGTTTGCAGCTTTGACAGATGACCGGCCATACAGGAAGGCTTTTGATGTGAATACTGCCATGCAGATGATGATTGAAGAATCCAAGGACTATGATATTCATGTATTTCTGGCATTTATGAATGTGGTTCATTATGGGAATCTGGAACGGATTATGAATACGTCGGATTTGGAGCAAAGGCTGTGGAAAGCCGAGCTGCCGTGGAAGTCGGAGTCGGCAGAAGCAGGAGAGAAACAAAGTCCCGGATAGCAGGAAGCAGAACATGTTTTGAAAGATTTTTGAGAGATATGTAAGAAACAGGAATTGCAGCAGAGGAGGAAAAATTATGATTACACAGGCGCCAAGAGGTGTACAGGACTGGTATGGCGAGGAGATGCGCAAAAGGGCGATCGTGGAGAAAACGGCGCGGGAGATTGCTGCCACGTATCATATGACAGAAATTATCACACCGATGTTTGAGCACACGGTGCTGTTTCAGCGCGGTGTCGGAGAGACGACGGATGTGGTGCAAAAAGAAATGTATACCTTTGAGGACAAAGGCGGCAGAAGTATTACACTGAAGCCGGAAGGCACAGCCGGCGTTATGAGGGCCTACCTTGAGCACAATATGTACGCACAGCCGGCGCCGGCAAAGCTGTATTATGTGACGCAGGCATTTCGGTATGAGAAGCCGCAGAGCGGGCGTCTTCGTCAGCACCATCAGTTTGGCGTGGAATTTGTGGGTTCTTCCAGTCCGCTCGCTGAAGTGGAGTTGATCACGCTGATTACGGAATTGATTGCAAAGCTGGGGCTTTCGGATGCAAAGCTTCACATCAACAGCATTGGATGCAAAAACTGCAGAAAAACGTATAATGATGCGCTGCTTGCATATTTAAAGGAGCATGAGAGTGAATTGTGTCCGACCTGCCGGGAACGGATGCAGAAAAACCCGCTGCGTGTCATTGACTGTAAGGTAGATACGTGCAAAAAGATTGTAGAACATGCGCCGAGAACGATTGATTATCTGGATGATGAGTGCCGGACCCATTTTGAGGAGCTGAAGGCGCTTCTGGATGAGATGCAGATTGAATATACAGTAGATACGGGAATTGTCCGTGGCCTTGATTATTATACAAAGACAGTATTTGAATTTGTGGATTCGAATGGCTTTACGCTTTGCGGCGGCGGCCGTTATGACGGACTGATTCATGAAATTGATGAAAAGCAGGATATTCCGTCCGTCGGATTTGGAATGGGAATAGAGCGGATTCTGTATTTTATGGACAAGGAAGGCGTGGAATTCCCGCCTGCAGACCCAATTGCCCTGTATGTGGGAATTCTCGGAAAAGAGGCGAGAGGAAGAGCATACCGCCTGGTAGACAGTCTGCGCAGGCAGGGATTCATTGTGGAGACAGACTATATGGACCGCAGTGTGAAGGCACAGATGAAATACGCCAATAAGCTTGGTGCGAAAAAGACTGTGATTATCGGCAGCCAGGAGCTGGAAGAAAACAAAGCCCGTATCAAAGATATGGAGACGGGAGAGCAGGTGGAAGTGGCGCTCGATGAAATCGCAGAGCTGTTGAAGCAGTGAGTGGACAAAGTTTGAAGATACCGCCGGTTTTGCTGTTGTACTGGAAACCGGATATCAGAATAAGAGATTACGGCAGAGATTGATACTGTATGGATGATCTGCCTGAATAGGAGGAAGAAAAAATGGCTGAGGCTATGAAGGGCCTGAAAAGGACCCACCGCTGTACAGAAGTGAGCAAGGCAGACTGTGGAAGCACAGTAACGGTCATGGGCTGGGTACAGAAAAGAAGAAATTTGGGAAGCTTGATTTTTGTGGATTTGCGCGACCGTTCCGGTCTGCTGCAGATCATTTTTGACGAGAAGGATATCGGGGCAGAGGGTTTTGAGAAGGCTTATACGCTGCGCAATGAATATGTGATCGCTGTAGTTGGCCGCGTGGAAATGCGGGAGGGTGCAGTAAACGAAAATCTGAAGACAGGAGAGATTGAGATCCGGGCAACCGGACTTCGGATTCTGTCTGAGTCAGAGACACCGCCGTTTCCGATTGAGGAAAACAGCCAGACTAAGGAAGAGCTTCGTCTGAAATACCGCTTCCTGGATCTTCGCAGACCGGATATCCAGGACAAGCTGATGCTTCGCAGCCGCGTGGCAATGGAGGTCCGGAATTTCCTGACCGAGGAAGGCTTTCTGGAGATTGAGACACCGATTCTGATCAAGAGTACGCCGGAGGGTGCAAGGGATTATCTTGTGCCGAGCCGTGTCCATCCGGGGCATTTTTACGCGCTTCCGCAGTCGCCGCAGCTGTTTAAGCAGCTTTTGATGTGTTCCGGTTATGACCGCTATTTCCAGCTTGCGAAATGTTTCCGTGACGAGGACCTGC
>CAOJHI010000242.1 GCA_948436005.1 uncultured Lachnospiraceae bacterium | reverse complement strand
AAAGGCGGTGATCCACTTATCTCCCTTCAAGGCGCAGGATGAAGCGTCTTATTTTTATGCCCCGAAGGGATTAAACTACGCGGAGACACCGGGGTACCAACTGTTTTGTGAGACACACATAAAACTGTAGTGCAGACAGCACAGGAAAAACTGTAAAGGAGAAAAGGACATGTTTAAAAAAGTAAGATGTATGTTACCGATGAATCTACAATTTTTTGCAAGCAGCGAACCAGGAGGCGACGCAGGTGGCGCAGGAGGAAATCCGCCCGGAACGAATCAAAATCCGCCTGGCAGTTCTGGACAGCCCTTCCAGTTTGACTACGAAAAACTTGCAGGCATCGTGGCCGGCAAACAGACTGTGACAGAAGAAAGTGTACTGAAAGGATATTTTAAGCAGCAGGGGCTTTCGAAAGAACAGATGGATCAGGCGATTGCAGCATACAAAGAGCAGCAGGCGGCAAAACAGCCAGATGTGGCGGGGATGCAGACGCAGCTTACGCAGGCCCAGGCTGATGTCCGAAAGGCGCAGATTGAATCAGCGGCAACGATTGCAGCGGTAGAGCTTGGGGTTGATATAAAAACGATCCCGTACGTACTGAAAATGGCTGATCTGAGCCAGGCGGTCGGTCAAGACGGAAAGATCAGCGAGGAAACTATCAAAAATGCCTTGAACAAAGTACTTGAGGATATACCAGCGTTGAAACCGCAGGTGACCGGTACAACTGGTTTTGTCCAGGTTGGTGCGCCTAACGGTAATCAGCAGCAAGGATCATCCGACGACGCACTGAAAAAGGCATTTGGACTTTAAGAAAGAGAGGAAATAGCAAATGGCAGTATACGATTATGCAACTACGTTCACGGATCTTCTGCAGCAGAAGTACGCTAAAGAGCTGTGCTCGGATGCACTTACGCAGAGTAATTCGCAGGTAAAATTTATCAACGCGCAGACAATTAAACTTCCGCGTATGACTGTGAGCGGCTATAAAGACCATACCAGAACGCCAGGGTTTAATACTGGAACACTCGGTAACGACTGGGAAGCCAAGAAACTTGAACATGATCGTGACGTGGAGTTTTGGATTGATCCAATGGACATTGACGAGACGAATCTCGCACTGTCTGTTGCGAACATTCAGAATACATTTGAAACAGAGCAGGCGATTCCGGAAAAGGATTCATACCGTTTTTCAAAACTACACGCAGAACTTACGACATATTCTGGTCGTATTAACAGCACTGTTGTGGATGCAGCAAACTTCATGGAAGCTTTTGATGAGGAAATGGCAATTATGGACGAAGCTGGCGTACCAGAAGAGGGAAGAATTCTTTACGTAACGCCGACAATGAGAAAAATCGTCAAAGAAGCAGAGGGAATTCAGCGGGTTATGACTGTAACAACCCCGTCTACGGTAAACCGAAAAGTACACAGCTTGGATGACGTAGTTATCAAGATGGTACCGGCTGCCCGTATGAAAACAAAATATGATTTTACGGAAGGATGCGTTGTAGCGGAAGACGCAAAACAGATCAACTGGATCCTGATCCATACAAGCTGTGTTGTGTGTCGCGATAAATATAGCTATATCAAACTGTTTACACCGGGGACAGATTCCAGAACAGCTGATGGATATCTGTATCAGAACCGCTGCTATGGAGATCTTTTCGTGCTGGAAAAGAAAATCGAAGGATGCTCCATGAACGTATCAGCATAGGAGGGGAATTATGAGAGCTACAAAAGGAAATAAAGAATATGCTATTTCTGAAGCACAGAAAAAGACATATCAGGATACCGGATTCGACATTCTGGACGATGACGGGTCTGTAATTTCATACGGCAGGGGGAAGTCCGTGCCGTATGAGGAATATGATGCACTCAGAAAGGAAAACGGAGCGCTGAAAAAAGAACTGGAAGGGCTGCGCAAGAACCAGGAACAGACGGATAATGGTAGCAACGAGGGAGACAAAGAACCAAGTACAGGGCGGAAAAAGTGAGGTGCCTGATATGAATTGCAAGCCGTATGCAACAGCAGATCTGTACAAAAAATTGTACCCGGATTCAGAGCTGTCCGGTGATAACCTCGATCGGTATCTATGGCAGGCGTCAAGGCATATTGATTCCCTGACCTATAACCGGATTGTAGGTCGGGGGTTTGACCGTCTTACGGAATTCCAGCGAGAGATTATACGGCAGGTAGTCTGTCAGCAAGCAGACTTTGAATACGAAAATGCCGACGAGATCAGTACAGCGATCTCAAGCTATAGCATCAACGGTGTATCAGCACAGTTTGGCAGCTCTTGGAACGTATTTACGTCATATGGTATAGCTATGAGACGCGACACATACGCTCTGCTGTGCCAGACAGGTCTGTGTTGCCGGTTAGCGAGGTGATAAGTGTGAAATATCCATGTCTGATACCCAAAAGGTATTGCAGGACGGAAGCAAGCTTTTTGTTTGAGAGAGAGGGCCTGAATAAGTACGGCGAACCCTTGGAGCCGATAGAGTATGCCGGGAAATGCAATTACCAGGACAAAGCCAGAACCGTACTGACAGCGGAGAAAAAGTTGATTGAAACTACGGGTTCCGCATTGCTTCCAGGTGACATATGCCCGGAACTGCCCGTAATTTCAGGCGGAACAGCCTTTGTTCTGGGATCCGAGAGGCGCATTTTACAGGGCAGGAAAGCACGGAATCCGGACGGAACAGTCAATTATACAGAGGTGCTGCTGATATGATGAAAGTGAAATCAAGAGTGAAATTAAACTTTCCGATAATAAAAAAGCTTACGCAGGCGCAGGTCACGGCCCTGGAACAGACGGCGGAAGCCCTTCATACAGAAATTGTACAGGCGCAGGTAGTTCCGAGGGACACTGGAAATCTGCAGAACGAGTCGTTCTTCGTGGATTACAGTGAAACCCGGGCAGGAAAGATAACGCTTGCACATAACACGCCATATGCGAGAAGGATATATTTCCATCCGGAATACCATTTTTCCAAAGATGAAAATCCAAATGCGAAAGGTAAATGGTTTGAGGACTGGGAACCGGACGGGGAAAATGCAGATTTTGCAGTAGAAACATACAAGAAATTTTACAGGAGGCTGGGCGGATTATGATGTTATCAGATGTCCTGGATTATATAGAATCCCTTGGCATTGCTGATTATGTGTATACAGGCAAAATGCCGGATAAAAAAGAGAATGCAATAGGCGTATATAACAGTAAGCATCAGCACAGTTACAAAGAAGCTATAGGCGGTCCGGCCCTGGAGTCCTACGGGACGAAATACGTAACTTTTTTAGTACACTGGAATAAGTCTCCACGGGATACAGAAAAGGCTGCTATGACTTTATTTGAGGCCATCAGAAGGGCAAGGGAAGTAACTGTAAACCAATCAAAAATTAAATTCATACAGCCGCTTTATGATATTCAGGACGTCGGAACGGATGATTCCGGTATTTTTGAAGTGGTCATTGAAGCGGCTGTTATTTATGAGAAAGGAATAGGTGATTGATATGCCAGATACGTCAACAAAAAGGACAGGTGTTTATCCATGTTATGAGAACCAGTTCAAAATAAAGACAGGAGGAGCGGAGTCTGAAACAGCGGTCATGAGTACGATTGCGGATTGTGAAACTTTCAGCGTTGCTTTTGATAATGGCGTGGAGGAATGGCACCCGTTTGACACAGAAGGATGGGTGCGCAGATTGCTTACCGCAAAGGGCGTGACGATTACTGTCACAGCAAAACGCAATGTTGGGGATCCGGGAAACGATTTTATCGCAGGGCTCGCATTCAAAAATGGCCGCGATTCGGAGACGGATGCGCACTGGACTTTCCCGGACGGTACTGTAGTAAAATTCCCAGGCGCTGTCATTAATGTGACCAATATCGGAGCTGGAGATTCTACGGCGGTAGCGCCTTTGGAATTTGACATCATGAGCAACGGGAAACCGGAGGTTACGCTGGCAAGCGCATAAACGGTGCCAGCATTTTGGAGGAGGAAACAGCATGGCAAAAAAGATTGATATTACAGATAAGCTAAGTTTTAACGAAAATCCGGTGCTGGTTATCGGAACGGAGGAACTGGAAGTGAACGCAGATGCGGAAACGATGATCCGGCTGATGGGTGTATTTTCGAACAACAGCGATATGGAAGCAATCGGAAAAGCGGTCGACTTGCTCTTCGATCCGGAGGAGATTAAAGCGGTATGCGGAATGAAAAAGGGCGGAAAGAAGCTTTCAGCAAAATCCTTGGCCGAGATTGTAAATGCAGCGATCGGGCTGGTAATGGGAGAAAACGGCCAGGGAGAGCAGTGACCCGTACTATGACCTTATTGATGACTTTGGTTTGATCGTATCGTCATTTCAGGCACAGTACGGGATACGTATATCAAAAGAATTAAAAACGATGAAATGGGATGAATTTCGGGACCTTCTTACCGGCGTCGGCCCTGATACGGCACTCGGAAAGATTGTTGCGATCAGGGCGGAGACCGACAGAGAAAGATTGAGGCATTTCAGTAAAGAAGAACGCCGGATCCGGAACGAATGGCTGAGCCGAAGGGCAAAAGCAATGAAGAAGGATGACCTGGATGAGGTTCTGGAAGCACTGAAACAGGGATTTATCCAGATGGCCGGAGGTGGTCAGCATTGAAAAAATAAAATGTAAAAACTGCGGACAGACCCTC
>CAOJHI010000241.1 GCA_948436005.1 uncultured Lachnospiraceae bacterium | reverse complement strand
TTTACGCCAGATGCAATGTTTCGTATCTGTTTGGGGATAACTGGCTTTCGCAGACACTCTATAAACTGTTGGCGCTTGTGATGCTGTTTATCGGAGGACTGGCCGCATATACCTTTGTATGGGATTTGGGTGACGTCGGTATCGGATTGATGACGGTATTTAACATGGTGGCACTATTGCCTCTGTCCGGTGAGGCTTTCCGGGCGCTGAAGGATTATGAGCGGATGCAGAAAGAGCAAAAGCAGCAGAAATAAAAGATGCAGAAACAGGTATTCCGAAAACTGGCGATGTTTGGGGATAAGAGTTATAAGTACATAGTGTCCATATCGGTTAGGAGGAATTTTGTGAAAAGGGGGAGAACTTTGCCTCAGATAAAATTGTCTGATTCGCAAAAGGAAAAGCTGAATGCGGAAATCAGAGCATTTTATCTGGATGAACGGGGAGAGGAAATTGGGATTATTGAGCAGATGCAGCTGCTTGATTTATTCGAACAGAAGCTTGCGCCCATTATTTATAACAGGGCGCTGGATGACGCGAAACGGTGGTATGCCCAGATGATGGATAATCTGGACTCTGATTATTATCTGTTATATAAAAACGAAGAGTGAAAGAAATGGCTTGGCCGGAAAATGGAAAAAAGCTGTATGTGCCGGATATTTGTCCTGTGCATACAGCTTTTTCACAGAATGTTCAAACTGTTTTCAGCTACGTTTCAGGTTCACATTTTATACTGAGTGAAACAATAAAGCAGGAAAGGAGAAGACAGTATGGGCGTTTCAGAGCATTACCGGCATGAGCTGAAATACGGGATTGACTATGCGCAGTATCTTCCGATTCGGCAGCGGATTCGCAGT
The DNA here is from genome assembly GCA_948436005.1 of uncultured Lachnospiraceae bacterium. Taxonomy (GTDB): domain Bacteria; phylum Bacillota; class Clostridia; order Lachnospirales; family Lachnospiraceae; genus Choladousia. Next base: position 3,910 of record CAOJHI010000241.1, on the reverse strand, counting down.
ATCATGGCGCCAGACGGCCATGTTGGGGCGGACGGCAGATACCGGATTCGCAGCATTTATTTTGACAATTTAAAAGATAAGGCGCTGCGTGAAAAAATAGACGGAGTTGCAAAACGTGAGAAGTTCCGGATTCGTTATTATAATGATGATTTTTCATATATCACGTTGGAAAAGAAGATCAAGGATGGAAATCTCTGTCTGAAAATTGACGCACCGCTCACCAAAAAGGAGTATGATGCGCTGCTGGCAGGCGAGTGTTTGTGGATGACATGCCATCCATCGCCTTTGGTCCGGGAACTTTACGCAAAAATGAAGTACCAGCTTCTGCGGCCGCGCGTGATGGTTTCGTATCTTCGGGAGCCGTATATTTATCGTGCGGGGAATGTACGGATTACGTTTGATTCCGATATCCGGACAAGCCTTTACCATCAGAATTTTTTAGATGAGCGTCATGATATCTGCGCAGCGGATGTACCTCAGACGATGATTCTGGAAGTAAAATATGATAATTTTCTTCCGGATGTGATTGCACACCTGATTCAGATGGATGGCGTACGGCAGCAGGCTTTTTCAAAATACGCTGTTTGCAGGCGATTCGGATGATCGCAAATGTGATGCAGGCAGCTTGAATGATTGCAGATATATTGTTTGCATTTAATTGGATTTATTTTTAGGATACAGGTAGGAGGAGTTATAAAGTTATGACATTTAATGATATTTTTAAATCAAGTTTTTTGGAAAGTGTTTCGCAGTTTTCTGTGATAGATGTGGCAGTCGGCATGCTGTTTGCTGTAGCAGTGGGGCTGTTTATTTTTCTCGTATACAAAAAAACATTTACAGGCGTTATGTATTCGACCGGATTTGCAATGACGCTTGTCGGGCTGTCGCTTGTGACAACACTTGTTATTATGGCGGTAACGTCTAATGTAGTGCTCTCGCTTGGTATGGTTGGTGCACTCTCCATTGTTCGTTTCCGTGCGGCAATTAAAGAGCCAATGGAGATTGTGTATCTGTTCTGGGCCATTGCGGCAGGAATCGTGATCGGGGCAGGAATGATCCCGCTGGCTGTGATTGGTTCGGTTATTATCGGAATCATCCTTCTTGTTTTTGCAAACCGTAAAATTCATGATAACCCGTACCTTCTTGTGCTTAACTGCAAAACGGAGAAAGCGGAGGAGGCAGCGCTTCAGTTGCTGGAAAATGCCGTAGAACGGTATGTCGTAAAAGCAAAGACGGTAAATGCCGGAGGAATTGAGCTGACAGCTGAGATCCGTATGAAGGACGCAGGCACTTCATTTGTCAACCGTATGAATGAGATCCCGGATATGGAGAACACAACGCTTGTCAGCTACAACGGTGAATATATGTCTTAAACAGGGAGGCAGTTATGATAACCAGTAAATACATAACAAGAATTGTCGCTGCGATTATAGCAATCGCGGCAGTTCTGTGCCTGTGTGCAATGGGGTTTTCAGACAGTCTGACAGAACTGGCCGGCGGGCCGGGCGTTACAATGCAGTATGAGTCAAAGCTGTTTGATACAGATGAAATAATTGAGATTAACATTGAAATAGAAGAGGAAGAATGGCAGGATTTGCTGGACAATGCGATTTCTGAGACGTATCACAGATGCAATATCGAAATAAATGGGACAAAGCTGTACAGCGTTGGCATCCGTCCAAAAGGAAATACAAGCCTGACCAGTATTGCCGCGGACCCGACTACGGACCGGTACAGCCTGAAGCTGGAGTTTGATCAGTATGTGGAGGGGCAGACGTGTTTCGGCCTTGATAAGCTGATTTTAAATAACAATTACGCAGATGCCACAAATATGAAAGAAGCCATTGTCTATGATATGTATCAGTATCTCGGGGTAGACGCCTCTTTATATAATTATGCCAAAGTATCGGTTAACGGTGAGTACTGGGGAATTTATCTTGCTTTGGAAGCTGTGGAAGACAGCTTTTTGATGCGGAATTATGGCTCCCAGAATGGGCAGCTTTACAAACCCGAAAGTATGGGCATGGGAGACAAAGCAGACAATGAGAATGGAGGGGGCATGCAGCCATTTGGCGGCGGAGCTCCTGGTGGACAGACGGCGCCTCCGGCCATGCCGGAAGGAGCGTCCTCCGGAAAATCCGGAGCGGCATCAGAGACAGAAAGTACCTCCAGTGGAGCGTCAGACGGGGATTCTGAGATGCCAGAGGGGGATTCCGGGGTGCCAGGCGGAGATTCTGAGATGCCAGAGGGGGATTCTGAGATACCAGACGGAGATTCTGGGATGCTTGACGGAGATTCTGGGATGCCAGACAGGAGTTCCGGGATGCGAGATGGAGATTTTACGATGTCGAGTGGGAATTCCGGAATGCCGGGTGGAGATTTTGCGATGTCGAGCGGAGATTCCGGAATGCCGGGTGGAGATTTTGCGATGTCGAGCGGTGATTCTGGAATGCCGGGCGGAGATTTAGAGATGCCAAACGGGAACTTTGAAATGCCGGACGGCGGTTTCCAGATGCCAAACGGCGGTTCCGGAATGCCGGATGGAAATTTTGAGATGCCAGACGACGGTTTCCAGATGTCAAGTGGTGATTCCGGAATGTCAAGCGGAGATTCCGGAATGCCAGGTGGAGATTTTGCGATGCCAGGCGGAGAGTTTGAAATGCCGGATGGGAATTTTGAGATACCTGGCGGAGATTTCCAGATGCCGGGCGGTTTTTCAATGAGTGGCGGTGCAAATCTGAATTATACGGATGACAATCTGGAGAGCTATGAAACGATCTGGGAAGGTGAAGTAACAAAGACAAAAGATAAAGATCACAAAAAAGTAGTGAAGGCACTGAAACAGATCAGCGAGGGGACAGAGCTGGAGACCTATCTGGATATCGATAATGTTCTGAAATACATGGCCGTTCATACATTTGTTGTGAATCAGGACAGCCTGACTGGAAATATGGCACATAATTATTATTTGTATGAGTCAGACGGACAGCTGAACATCCTTCCCTGGGATTATAATCTGGCTTTTGGCGGTATGGGAATGGGCGGAAGCGGTGGTTCTGATGTTGTGAACCATCCGATTGATACGCCGTTTTCCGGAACAAAATTTTTTGATACCCTGCTGCAGGATGAAACATACCTTGCACAGTATCATGCGTATCTGCAGCAGCTTGTGGAAGACTATGTATCCGGAGGCAGGTTTGATGAAACGTATCAGAGGATCCAGAAACAGATCAGTTCGCTTGTCGAAACAGATCCGACTGCTTTCTATTCCTTTGAGGAATATGAAAAGGGTGCGGATATGCTTTATGATACAGTCTCCTTGCGTGCCGAAAGTATTAAGGGGCAGCTGGAAGGAACGGTTCCTGCAACGTCAGCAGGCCAGAGAGAGAATGCTTCAGCGCTTATTGATGAGTCTTCGATAGATGTCGGAGTAATGGGAACCATGAACATGGGCGGCATGGGAGGCGGGCCGTTCGGATTTGGAAGAGAGTCGGAAACTGCGGACAATAAACGGTTGGCCGAAACAGGGCCAGCGACAGCGGATAAGACGGTAGCCCAGGAGAAGCCAGCAACGCAGGAGGGAACGGCAGCTCAGGAGAAGCCAGCAACGCAGGAGGGAACGGCAGCTCAGGAGAAGCCAGCAACGCAGGAGGGAACGGCAACCCAGGAGAAGCCGGTAATCCAGGAGGAGACGGCAGGCTCTGAAACGGTGTCAGCTCCGGAAACAGAGGAAACTGTAACAGAGAAAGAAACTGCATCCGAACACGAGACGACTGCAGTCTCGGAAAAATCCGGTAGAGAACGTCCGGAAGGTTTTAACCCGCCCGGGTTTGGAACAGGAGTTTCCGACAGTGCTTCCGGCACGGCACAGACAGAAACGCTGATTCTGTATGCAGTTTGTCTTGTAATA
>CAOJHI010000240.1 GCA_948436005.1 uncultured Lachnospiraceae bacterium | reverse complement strand
AATAATCCGGCAGCGTCTCGCAGACTACATGAGTCGGACAGAACCACATTCCGCGCTCCGCAAGATAGGCAATCACCTCCGGGTCGGAAGGAAGTGAACTTGTATGCTCACAGCAGACATATCCGTTATCTGCCAGAATCTTATGATCCATGCGTTTTGTCATGTGCCCGCACATCGGGAGGTTCTCTTCCATACACCGTTTCATCAGATACTGATACAGCTCCGGCTCAATGGAAGGATATGTTTTCATCCAGAGAAATCCCAGCCCTTTTGTGTACCGGATTGCCTCCTCCACATCTTCCTTTGTCTGAATAATCACATTTGTATTATCCGGAATCGTCGGGTCCTCTCCATCATACACCGGGCCACTTGAATAGAGATACGGCCCCCTCCGTTTTCCGGAAAGAATCTCGTCCCTCCACACTGCATGTCCGTCAAAGCCACGCATATTCCGGACAGAAGTAACGCCGCTTGCCAGAAAAAAATCTCCCATATAGCTCTCGTCATAGTGCACGTGGGAATCAATCAGTCCCGGCATAACCACACAGCCGGTGCAGTCAATCACCTGCGCATCCGCCAAAAATGCCTTGTCAGCCCACTCGATTACTGAAGCCCCTGTAAATATCGCCGGGTCAGAAGCCCCGTCAGGCTCCATTTCTTTCGCTGTCTCTTTTACACGGAGAATCTTTCCATCTGCAATCCACAGCTCCCCATACTTAAGCACCGGACCGTCATTCATGGTCAGAATATTTGTATTCTTTAAAATAATGTTTCCTGTTTTCATACGAATTCCCTCCTGGAAAACGCATGAATCAGGTCAACTCCTGCCTCAATATCTGCCTTGGAAGCCACCGCACTCTGCGAATGTGGGTAACGTGTCACCACTACAATACCGCCGGCCTTCACGCCCATTCCGGAAAGATTCATACTCGAGGCATCCGTACCGCCCTTGTCAATGACCTCTCTCTGATATTTGATCTGCGCCTTCTCGCAGCATTCCTCCATCGCTGCCACCACATCCTCGTCGCATACAACGGATGGATCACAGATTTTGATGCCAATGCCGCCGTCTATCTCATTGCTTCCCTCAAGGTCACACGGATAATCATGCGCCGGCGAAATATCCACTGCCACCCCAATATCCGGCTGAATCCTCTCTGCCGCCACTTTAGAGCCGCGGCATCCGAGCTCTTCCTGTACGCAGAACACATAGTAAATATCATTCGGACCGGTACCGTCATTTTCTTTTAAGGCTTCCAGAAGCTGATAACAGCCAATCCGGTTATCGAGCGTCTTTGCACAGATTCTGTCGTTTACAAGCTCCAGATATTCGCCATAATATCCACAGGCATCTCCGAGCTTCACATACTTTTGTGCATCCTCCTTCGAACGCGCGCCGATATCAATATACAATTTCCCAGGATCATTTTTTGCCTCTTCAATCGGTCCCATACAGCTGACCACCCCGCTTAAGCCATTGCGGAAACGCACTCTGCCATTGTAAGCGGAGCCAGTCCAGTTCCATCCCAGGTTGCATACCCTGAGTCTGCCGTCTGCCTCGATCTTCTTTACCATAAAACCGATTTCATCCATATGCGCTGCAAACATGATCTTCTTTGCATGCGCGCCACCGGTTCCTTTTTTATGTACAATCAGATTGCCAACTGCATCCGTTATCATATCATCTGCATATGGTGCTGCCTTTTCTTCTATATAATTGCGTACTTCTTTTTCGTATCCCGCAACACCCCACAGCTGCGTCAGCTCTCTGAGCAGCTTCTCGTCCCTCATCAGAATCCCCCTCTTTTGTGCTATTTGCCACGTTGATGCTTTAACTTTTTACAGTGTATCATTTATTATATTGTTTTGCAATATATTTTTACGAATTCCTTCGCCTCCTCTTAAGAATCTTTTCATTTCTTTTTGTTCCCTGCCGTGGTAAGATATGGGCAGATAAAACGTCAGAGTACACTGACACTCAGCCCGTATTTTTATAATTTAAAGGAGGAAAATCTATGAAAAAGCAAACCTTTCTACGCTGCCTGATGACTGTTCTCACTGTCTGTATGCTTGCCTGCGCCTCTGTTCCCGCGCTCGCATCTGAGGACCGCTGGAAAAACACGACTTCCAGAAACGAGGACAACAATATCCGCATTGATTTCCAGGAACTCTGGCTGCTCCTCCCGGACAGCTGGTCCGGCAAATGCCAGATGGGTGTCGGGACCGACACTGTTTCCTTCTACCAGACCAAATCCCGTCAGCTCTGGACCAAAGAGCTCGGATACCCAAACGGCGGATGGCTTTTCAGCATTTCCTATACCCTTGACGATGATTACCTGGACTATCCCAGCTACCAGACACTCGGCCAGAGCCCGGATGGCGGCACCTATTATGCAACCTTCCCGACCGATGTGCAGGCTTATACTGATGATGCAGAAGCGTACGGAGAATTCATGCAGATGTCAAACGACATGACATGGGTGAGAGAGCACATCGTACTCTCCAATGAATCACCCATCGTCATTGAAGGAGATTACATTTTCCCGCAAAGTTCCACTGCATATCTGAGTGAGAGTGATCTGACTCCGCTTGACGCAGACCGCATTCAGATGGCCATCAATGAAATTTATGCACGCCACCACCGCAAATTCGTTTTAAAAGAAGTCCAGGACTATTTCAACACCAAATCCTGGTACAGCGGTACGATCGAAGCAGCTGATTTTGATACCAAAGTCATGAATGCATACGAGGGTGCAAACATCAACCTGATGGTAAAAGTCATGAACAGCAAAAAAGCCCCCAAATAAGGGACTTTCGAAACACAATTCCTTCCGGAGCTGCTGCACAGAAATTATTCATGCAGCAGCTCCTGTTTTTATCTTTTCTTCATCTCCCGTATCCACACAGACCCCGCGGCCAGCAAAACGCCAATCAGCAGCAGCCTCGGTTTTCCCACATAGTTTCCCTCTTCCATGGCAAACAGATAAAAGCTGCCCAGCTTACTCCCTGCGCCCAGGCAGAGCGTATAGTACATAACCGGAAGCATATAGGCCACTGCCGCATTGCCGGTAAGAGAACCTGCCAGCATACCAAGAGAACCAAGAAAGACAGCGTCTGCAATCGTCCCGGTAACATGAACCGGTGCTATCTCACAGCCGGATTCCCGCATATAGATTGCAAAAACAAGAACCATCACTGCCATAATTCCTGTCAGGCAAAAGATTCTCACCGCATAGACAACACTGCTCCCAACATACTTTGCGGAGACGACATCATCAATTTCACTGTTTTGCTCTGGCCCAAAAACGGGCGTCAGCAAAATCGGCCCCAGAAGCACCACAAAACGTTCCAGCGGTACGGCACTGGCCAGCCGGTCCAGATCTGTAATTCCGAACAATACCGGTGTCACAAGCAGTACCAGCATCCCGATCAGGATATGCACTGCAAAATTATGATGCAGATTTATTTTTGCGATCTGAAGCAGCTGCAAAGAGGCTGCGGATTTGAAACCTTTCACCGATCATTCCCCTCCTTTTCCATTCATAAACCAAAACAGTCAGGACTACAAGAGCCAGCGCAAGCCCTGCCATCAGCAGGCGGTTCTGCACGAGACGGTCGAAATTTGACGTAAAATCAAGCACCCGGAACCGGCTCAGTGCTCCGGCATTATGCCGTGGTGCAAGCCGGAACAACCCGTAGGAACTGCTGATGTTTTTATAGCCCGCATTTAAATCCAGGAACCACCAGAAGCACTGTACTGCAATCGCAGCAGGCGTCCCGGTCAGTTCCGTAAAAAACATCCCCACAGCTGCGCTTACCATGACAGACGGCAAAAGCCAGCCAAAGGAGTATTTCAGCGGCGCCAGATAATCCAGCTGCATCCCCTCATACAAAGCCCAGACCTTACTGTTCGAATAATAAGCCAGTATCACGACCGGAACCATGACAACGGTCAGGATTGCCGCATAACGCACACTGACAATCACAGCGGATGATAACTTTCTGCTGTACACCAGCTGCGACATTTTGTTGCGGCGGTCCTTCAGGCACAGGGCAACGGCCAGAAATACCGGAAGGATTCCCATTGCCATAACGCCGGCATAATCCGAAAAGAGCCTTGCATAACCGCCGGTAAACCGGTCTTTGTCCTTTACGAGCTGGTATTCCACACGTGCATCCTCGTACGTAACCGGTACTTTTCCAAACCCGATCAGGGCATCCGGCGCATAAGACGAACCGCCGCCGAGCAGTCTGTCCGCCTGTTCCATACATGCTTTAAATTCCTCGTAAGCCAGATCTGTGCGCGGCGCTATTTCCTTTTTGGCAATCCCATTCTGGGGTTGTGCCTCTGCTTCCTTCCCGGAAAACAGCTCCGGGCTGATGCCTGTCAGCTCTGATAAAATTTCTGTCATCTGTACTTTTTCTTTGTCATCTAATTTTACTGTTTTATACAGGCCAATGGGATAGGTTGTATATTGGTTCCACACAAATTCCTGATACAGCGAATTTATCGCTGCCGGCATGATAATCTCCGGAATTTCTTCATTGTGCACGCCATAGTTGCCGCCCGGCTGTGGTTCCTCCAGCTTTTCACTGCCAAAAGAAAATACGCCCTGGGAAGAAAGCTCCACAATCAGCACTGCGACAAACAGAAGGTATACGACAGAACCTGCAAGTTTTTTTATTTCCTTCCAAAACAGCATCAGCCTTCACCTCCAACCCCGTCGTCCAACATCCGGACGCCGTTCCGGTACAGATACAGCATA
>CAOJHI010000239.1 GCA_948436005.1 uncultured Lachnospiraceae bacterium | reverse complement strand
ATGCCCATCTCCTCGAGCTCCTGTTTGAGCGCCAGAAAGCGTTCATACAGGATGCCCGCACCGTCCAGCTGAATGCGGTTCGCATACAGCTGATACTTGCCGTCACGTTCGTAGACGTTTACACTGCCTTCCACCACCACCTGCTGCCCGTCAGACATCCGAAAAGCCAGTCCCTTTCTGGCACCGGCAAACATAATACAGGCAATTGTACCAGCCGCATCCTTCAGAGAAAAATAAATATGTCCTGACGTATGGTATTTACAGTTCGAAACCTCTCCCCGGACACTGAGCCTGTTCAGTACAAAATCCTGTGAAAACATATTTTTGATGTACGTGTTGATCTGACCAACGGAATATACTTTCTGCATATAAGCCAAACCTCTGTTATGCCAGCTTTGCCAGAACTCCATTCACAAAAGAAGGCGAATCGTCTCCTCCATATTTCTTGGCAAGCTCTACTGCCTCATTGATGGCAACCTTTACCGGAACCTCATCGTCATACAGCATTTCGTATACAGCCAGCCGGAGGATTGCCAGATCGGTCTTTCCCATCCGCTCTGTTTTCCAGCCTTTTGCCACTTCATTGATTTTCCCATCCAGCTCCGGGATCTGATCTTTAATATGCCCAAATTTTTCAGCCATATAATCATGTTCTTCCTGCGTCGCCTCCGGCAAATCCGCAAAATACCGCTCTACCTGTTCCGGAATCTCACTGCTGCTGTAAAAATCTCCACAGAAAACAAGTTTGAAAATATGCTCCCTGATTTCACTTCTCTTCATATCCCGCTCTTTCTCCTCTTATGAAGCAAGAATCCTGCCACTCAGTACTTGCCATTGATATAAAAAAGCTGCCTCACAAAATGTTCACACACAGACGCATTCAGAGCGCTTTCTGAGAAAAAGATAGAAAAATCCCTCCCGGAAAGCCTCTGAATATTCCCGTCTTTGTGAAAAACGATTTGTGCAGCAGCCTTTGTTTAGTTCTTATCCATCAAAACATTTACAATTTTAATATTTACTTCTGCAACTTCAAGACCTGTCATTGTCTCAATCGCTGTCTTTACCTTTTCCTGAATCTTGGAGCTGGTCGCCGGAACGCTGTAGCCGTAGTGAATATTGATAGCAAGCGCTACGTGTACCGTATTCTCATCCATCGTAATCTTAACGCCTTTGGAAAGTCCTTTTGTACCAAGCTTTGCGATCAGGTCACGCGTCACATTCCCTGCCATTGAGGCAACGCCGTCTACCTCAGATGCCGCAAGCCCCGCGATGATAGCGACTACTTCATCTGCAATGCGAACTTCGCCAAATTTCTCTTCATTTTCCAATTTATGTGTATGAAGTTCTGTGTTTTCCATGAGATACCTCCATAAGATCAATTATTATATTACATTATAATGAACAAAATCATATTTGGCAAGAAAGATTTCGCATTCTTCCTTTACCGGCCAAATTCTGACAGAATCAGCCCCTCGTTTCGCTCCAGCACCATGCCCACGGACCAGCTGTTCACAAACAGCAGAAGCGGCCTGTCTTTCAGGTCCTTGATCTTCTTCATATCAGATGTCCCGACAATCCGGTTCAGGTCAATCTCCTCATTCTCAATCCAGCGGATATGCTCATACGGCAGCATTTCCAGGCGAATATCTACATTATACTCATTTTCCAGACGGTATTTGAGCACGTCAAACTGCAAAACACCGACAACACCGACAATAATCTCTTCCATTCCGGTATTGTATTCCTGGAAAATCTGAATGGCTCCTTCCTGGGCAATCTGATTAATGCCTTTGACAAACTGTTTCCGCTTCATCGTATCAAGCTGACGCACCCGCGCGAAATGCTCCGGCGCAAAGGTCGGAATCCCCTCGTATGCAAATTTTTTGCCCGGCATACAGATTGTGTCGCCAATCGAAAAAATACCCGGATCGAACACGCCAATAATATCGCCCGCATACGCCTCAGATACAATATGACGCTCCTGTGCCATCATCTGCTGCGGCTGCGACAAGCGCTGTCTGCGGTCTCCCTGCACGTGATACACTTCCATCCCTGCATCGAATTTGCCGGAACAGATGCGCATAAATGCAATCCTGTCGCGATGCGCCTTGTTCATATTTGCCTGAATTTTAAATACAAAAGCGGAGAAATCCTCCTCCATCGGATCAATCACACCGCAGTCTGCGGTTCTGGGCAGCGGTGATGTTGTCATAGACAGGAAATGCTTCAGGAAAATCTCCACTCCGAAATTCGTCAGAGCTGAACCGAAAAATACAGGCGACAGCTTACCCTGGCTAACCAGTTCCTGATCAAACTCCGCAGAAGCTCCGTCCAGAAGCTCAATTTCTTCCATCAGAGTTTCTTTATTCTGCGTACCGATAAATTCCTCAAGTTCCGGAGCATCCACGTCAATCTCTGTCGCCACTCCGGCCTTTGTTCCTTTCTGTGTATCAGTAAATGTTGTCACCTTCCGTGTCCCGCGTTCGTAAACGCCTTTGAAATTTTTACCGGAGCCGATCGGCCAGTTGATCGGACACGTCGCAATCCCCAGCTCCTTCTCAATATCGTCCAGAAGCTCAAACGTATCGTTCGCATCGCGGTCCATTTTATTAATAAACGTAAAAATCGGAATATGCCGCATCACACAGACCTTAAAGAGCTTTCTCGTCTGTGCCTCCACGCCTTTCGAAGCGTCAATCACCATCACCGCAGAGTCCGCTGCCATCAGCGTGCGGTACGTATCCTCCGAGAAATCCTGATGCCCCGGCGTATCCAGAATATTAATACAATATCCGCCATAATTGAACTGCAACACGGAAGAGGTAACAGAAATACCTCTCTCCTTCTCTATCTCCATCCAGTCTGAAACAGCATGGCGCGCCGTCGCCTTTCCTTTTACCGAGCCGGCCAGATTGATCGCCCCTCCGTAAAGCAGAAACTTTTCCGTCAGCGTCGTCTTTCCTGCATCCGGGTGCGAAATGATGGCAAACGTCCGTCTTTTCGTAATCTCTTCTTTAATATTGCCCACAGCATTTCCCTCCAACTGTTATTTTCAGACCTCTCTAAAAATGATTAAAAGCCCTGCTTATTCTAACAGGGCTTTACAAAACTGTCAATCGAAATCACAGCTGTCCTCGCTCCCGAGACCCGGCGTCCCGTCAAGGCTCTGTGTATTCAGCGTCTTTCTCCGAAGGCGCTCTTCCTCTGACTGTTTCAGGATATAATTTTTAATCTCTTTTGCATTTTTAATGTGCATCAAACGCAAATCCGGGTCCGTCACATCACCGCTGAAGCAATGCACAGTGCCCAGGCCGAAAATACGCTCCAGAAGAGTCGTCTCCAACCGCACATCCACTACTTTATACATATAGCAGTCATTCTCTACACGTTTCAGAAAACCGGAATTCACGGTAATGATCTCCTCTTCCACTGTATATGTGGTAAACGTCAGGGGCAGGCCCAGAAAAGCCCACCGCTTTTTCTCTTTATATGACATAGCATTCCTCCTTGTCTCTAAATATAGAAGCTAATAATGAAACCTTCATTTGAAATCTGTCCCCCGGAAAATAGATACAAGGAACATCTGTATGCAAAACTTTACCCCTGTCTGTTACAATAATTCAGGAATCATAGCCCTTACAGCCAGTAAGGCATTCCCCATCTTTACTTCAAAAATTATATCGTATTTCAAAAATGAAGACAAGAAAAATTTATATTTCTCTTGAATTTCCCCCTCAGATACGGTATGATATGGCGAAAGAAAACTGGAGACTTTTTACCGAAGCTATAAAGCAAGGAGGATAACATGAGACACTTAATGAGTCCTTTGGACTTCTCGGTAGAGGAGCTTGACCGTCTTCTCGATCTGGCAAACGACATTGAAGCAAATCCTGAAAAATATGCACATGCCTGTTCCGGCAGTAAATTAGCCACTTTATTTTATGAACCAAGTACACGGACACGACTCAGTTTTGAAGCAGCTATGCTGAACCTGGGTGGTAGCGTACTTGGTTTTTCTTCGGCCGATTCCAGCTCAGCAGCCAAAGGAGAGAGCGTTTCTGACACGATACGCGTCATCTCCTGTTATGCAGATATCTGTGCCATGCGTCACCCAAAAGAAGGTGCCCCGCTTGTAGCCTCCACAAAATCCCGTATTCCGGTCATCAATGCCGGTGACGGCGGCCACCAGCACCCCACCCAGACGCTCACTGACCTGCTCACCATCCGTTCCCTCAAAGGACGTCTCGGCAAATTTACGATCGGCCTGTGCGGAGACCTCAAATTCGGCCGCACCGTACATTCCCTGATTCAGGCCCTGATCCGCTACCCGGATGTCAATTTCATCCTGATTTCACCGGAAGAACTCCGCATTCCCGATAATATCCGCGAGGATGTCCTGCGCCGGAACCATCAGAATTTCAAAGAAGTGGTCCGCCTTGAGGACGCACTGCCTGATCTGGACCTTCTCTACATGACAAGAGTCCAGAAAGAGCGTTTCTTCAACGAAGAAGATTACGTGCGCATGAAAGATTTCTACATTCTTGATCGTGAAAAAATGAAACTGGCCGGACCTGACATGATGGTCCTTCACCCGCTTCCCAGGGTAAACGAAATTTCTGTCGATATCGACGACGACCCGCGCGCTGCCTATTTTAAACAGGTACAATACGGCGTATACGTCAGAATGGCACTGATTCTCACACTGTTGGAGGTAAAAGTATGTTAAATGTCGGACAATTAAACGAAGGCGTGGTACTTGACCACATAGAAGCCGGAAAAAGCATGTCAATCTACAAATACCTGAA
>CAOJHI010000238.1 GCA_948436005.1 uncultured Lachnospiraceae bacterium | reverse complement strand
AGATTATATGTCTACGATCAGGTGACTGGAGTTCAGACGTGTGCTCTTCCGATCTATAATAGGGTTTTCCATGATGATGGCAGTTTTGTCAGGCTGCAGCAATCTGCAGGGTGGCAAAGAAACAGAACTCCAGTCATTGGAGATTGCCGATATGGAAATCGTTGAGATGACGCAGAGCAATTCCGACACAGATTCAGGCTCAGAGGCGGAAACGCTTGCCATGGAACTTGATCTGAGTAATAAAACGAAGATACCGTCTGCTGCAGTGGAGAAACAGACAGGCAATGCAGCAGAAACGCAGACAGAGGGGACACAGACAGAAGAGACGCAGACAGAGACAATTTCTGCGGCTGAGCCGGAAACGCTGAAGGTGCCGTCAGCCCAGCAGAAAGGTACTGGGAAACAGACTGAGCAGAAGCCAGAGACTTTACCAGACACAGAGAAAGTGCCGGATAAGCAGAAAGAGACAGAGAAGCAGAAAGAAACAGAGAAGCAGAAGCCCGGAATACAGAAAACAACTGAAAAGACATCAGAGACACCGGAAGTGACCGAAAAACAGACAGCTTCGGCATCTGAAACGCAAAGCACAACAGAAAATCAGACGGAAAAAGTATCTGAAACTGAACAGGATACAACTGAAACACGAGAGACGAAAAAGCCTGTTGCAAAGCCATCCGGTCAGCAGACGGAAAAAGAGTCAAAGTCAGAAGAGCAGGCAGAGGGCCGCGCAGAAGCTGAGACGGAAGAGCAGACGGAGAACCGGACAGAAGCTGAGACGGAAGAGCAGACAGAGAGCCACACAGAAGCTGAGACGGAAGAGCAGACAGAGGACCGGACAGAAGCTGAGACGGAAGGACAGACAGAATCCCGGACGGAGTCTGAAACAGAAGAAGAAACGGAAACTGAGACAGAGACAGAAAAAGAGATGCCGAAGGCTGAAGTACGGATTATCAATGACCGCGTAAACGTTCGGCAGGAGCCGTCTACAGAGGCGGAGATTGAGGCACTTTTGATCTGCGGTATGCGTGTGGCAGCTATTGAGGTGAATGATGAATGGAGCAAGATCCGCTATGAAGGTTCGGACGGGTTCCAGGGCGGATTTGTGAAGACTGAGTTTTTGAGTGCCATAGACACGCTTTATACAGCGAAGGAAAAAGTAAATGTCAGGAAAAAGGCGACCACAGAGTCTGACAAGGTCGGAGCTTTGCAGGCAGATGAAAAAGTGGTTGCTGAAAAAGAAGCGGCGGATGGGTGGCTTCAGATCCGGTTCATGAATGATGATAATAAAGTGGAGAGTGCCTTTGTAAAAGCTGAATTTTTAAATCAGGTATCACCTGAATCACTGAGCGAAGCGCTTGCTGATGAGCTGGAGCGTCTCCAGGAGGAGGGAGCAGCAGGTACGTCATCACCAGGCAGTGAAACGGCATCGGAAGCCGATACTCCGGAAACGGCATCGGAAGCAGAAACAGATGCACAAAATGAAACTGAGACGGAGACAGAAGCCAGAGAAGAAACAGAGCGTCAGAGTGAGTCAGAAACAGAGACAGAATCGGGGACAGGGCATAATCAACCGAAGAAGACGATGCAGGTGACTGTTCGGGTGAATCTCCGCAAAGAGCCGTCTACGGAAGCTGAAATACTCACACTTCTGGTTGCAGGGACCAAGGTACAGACAACCGGTACACAGGGAGATTGGACCAAGGTTCATTATGAATCAGAAGGAAACAATTTAGATGGCTACATCAAAAGTGAATACCTGACAGAGGAAACTGCCGGAACTGTTTCAGAGGATAAGCCGGAAGAAGACAACAAAAAGCCGGTTGTTTTGAAAGAGGGCATAGAGGGCCAGCTGGATTTGGCAAAGCTTTTGTTCCCGGAAGCACAGGCAGTTGGTATCATTTATTCAAAAGGCAACAAAGGCGCGAAAAAGCAGTTTGCATCTTATGAGAAGCTGGCAAAAAGCAGAGGCTTGACCGTAGTTGCATCTGAGATTGAATCAGAGATTGATATTGATATTGCGGCATCCGAGCTGGTGGGCATGGCAGACTGTATTCTTTGTATAGAAGACGATATGGTGACGCCGCTGGTTCAGACGGTTCGCGCCTATGCGGACGAAGGCGGCATTCCGGTGATCGGGCTGGATGAAGGGCATGTAAAACAGGGCTGTGTAGCCGCATATGAAGGCGGAAAGGTGCTCTGGAATACAGAAGAAGCAGGAAAGCTTGGCCTGGACAGCGCCTCTTATCATTTTACTGAAATAAAGGAATATTAAATTATGGAGCAGTTTTACACAGAATCAGAACATTTATTGCAGTTTATCGCGCAGAGCCCAACGTGTTTTCATGTAATAAAAAACGTGGAGGAGCAGCTTACGCAAAACGGTTTTCTTTCACAAAAAGAGCATCAAAGCTGGCAGCTGGAACGTGGAAAATCATATTATGTGACGCGAAACAGTTCATCTTTGATCGCATTTCGTATTCCTGAGCAGGGGGAGCAGGGATTTCAACTGATCAGCAGCCATACGGATTCGCCCTGCTTCAAAGTAAAAGAGTCGCCGGAACTGGATGCGGATAAAAAATATACAAAGCTGAATGTGGAACGATACGGCGGTATGCTGATGGCCCCGTGGTTTGACCGTCCCCTTTCAGTGGCAGGCCGTGTGATGGTGTGGGACAAGGATGAAATCCGGGAGGTTCTGGTCAATATTGACAGGGATCTGCTGATGATTCCGAATCTTGCCATTCATATGAACCGGAAGGTGAACGAGGGATACACCTACAATGCGCAGGTGGATCTTTGTCCGGTATTTGGCGATGAGACTGCAAAAGATTCTTTCCTGGATTTGATTGCCAGCCAGGCAGGAGCAGAGCGGGAACAGATTTGTGGAATGGATCTGTTTTTATATAACCGTCAGAAGGGAACTTTCTGGGGAAACAAAGAAGAGTTTATCGCAAGTCCGCGCCTGGATGATCTGCAGTGTCTGTATGGATCGCTGCAGGGCTTTCTTGAGGCAGATAAGCCGCAGAATATTTCGGTTTTCTGTGCTTTTGATAATGAGGAGACCGGAAGCGTATCGAGACAGGGCGCAGGTTCTACATTTCTTTCAGATACCTTAAGCCGCATCAATACAGCGCTTGGAGGTTCCTGGGAATCATATCAGCGTATGCTGGCAGGCAGTTTCATGATTTCTGCGGACAATGCGCACGCGGTGCATCCGAATCATCAGGAAATGGCAGATCCGGCAAACCGTCCCCAGATGAACCACGGAATTGTGATCAAATACAACGCAGATCAGAAGTACACGACAGACGCAGTCAGCACAGCTGTTTTCCGGCGTTTGTGTGAATGTGCGGACGTTCCGTATCAGACGTATGCAAACCGTTCTGATATGGCAGGCGGGTCGACACTCGGGAATATTTCAAATACACAGGTATCTCTGCGCTGTGTGGATATCGGCCTTGCACAGCTTGCCATGCATTCGCCGTATGAGATGGCAGGGACAAAGGATGTACTGTATCTGAAGCAGGTTTCCAGGACATTTTATGAGAGCGGAATCCGGATGTCTGATGGGGGAATCCGGATCGATCATAAATAAGAGCAATGCGCATTAGTTTAAGAAAATAGAAAAGTGAAAGAGAAGCATTGCAGCTTGAAGTGTGAAAACAAATTTAAGGGTAATGAACTGAAAGCATAAAGGAGAGCGAAAAGTATGAATAAAATCAGAATTGGTATTATTGGATATGGAAATATTGGAAGAGGCGTGGAGGCTGCAATCGCTCACAATGCAGACTGCGAGCTTGCCGGCGTATTTACAAGGCGTGATCCGTCCACGGTGAAAATTGCATCCGATGCAAAGGTATATACCATGGACGAGCTGGCGTCAAAAAAGGGTGAGATTGACGTGTGTATTATTTGCGGAGGAAGCGCAACAGACCTTCCGAAGCAGACGCCGGAGATCGTAAAAATGTTCAATGTAATTGACAGTTTTGATACACATGCGCGTATTCCGGAGCATTTTGCGAATGTAGATGCGGCGGCAAAGGAGAGCGGCCATGTAGGAATTATTTCCGTAGGCTGGGATCCGGGGATGTTTTCTCTGAACCGCCTCTACGGAAATGCAATTTTGCCGGATGGAAAAGATTACACTTTCTGGGGCAGGGGCGTCAGCCAGGGACATTCCGATGCCATCCGCCGGGTAGAGGGCGTACAGGATGCAAGGCAGTACACGGTTCCGGTGGAGAGCGCAGTAGAGGCAGTGAGAAACGGTGAAAATCCGGAGCTTACCACAAGACAGAAGCACACAAGAGAGTGCTTTGTAGTGGCACAAGAGGGCGCAGATCTGGCGCGCATTGAGGCAGAAATCAAAAATATGCCGAATTACTTTGCGGATTATGATACAACCGTGACATTCATTTCCCAGGAAGAGCTGGATAAAAACCACAAGGGAATCCCGCATGGCGGTTTCGTGATCCGCAGCGGCGAGACAGGGGATGGTACGAATAAGCATATCATCGAATACCGTCTGAAACTCGATTCCAATCCGGAATTTACAGCGAGCGTACTCGTTGCATTTGCGCGCGCTGCAAAGCGTTTGGCAGACGAGGGTGTGAGCGGCTGCAAGACTGTATTCGATATCGCACCGGCTTATCTTTCGCCAAAGAGCGGAGAGGAGCTGCGGGCGCATCTGCTGTAAAAGTTTTTGAGGATTGGCTCAGGAAGTAGCGTTACTTTTATTCTAAAAACGGACGAACCACGCTAAAAGGCACAAAAACAGGGTTCCAGACAAACAAGTCACCCCTTATTTTGTGCCTTTTAGCGTGGTTCTGATTTTGAA
>CAOJHI010000237.1 GCA_948436005.1 uncultured Lachnospiraceae bacterium | reverse complement strand
GCTACCACCTGGCCGGACGCTTCGTACCAGTCACGGCTGGAATGATCCGGCGCCACGTAATCCATCATTTTCGCATAGGTGGAAAGTACCTCTGTTACATCATCCACGTTGTAGTTTCCGTTAATGAAATCTTCGTAGATCTGTGCGTCTGTGCCAAGCATAATGTCTTCGAATACCTGGCATGCCGGCCAGCCTTTACGGTCGCCGAGATCGAGCGGGTACTCTCCGTCCGGCATAGCTGCTGCCAGCTGGTCGCAGATTGACCAGAACTCATCCCATGTAATATTCTCATGATCCGGAATCTCAATTCCATATTTTTCAAATACATGAATGTTGTAGAAAATTACGTTTGTCTTATGAATACCAATCGGAACAATATATTTGTTTCCGTCAGAAGCGGTACATAGCTCTTCCAGTCCCGGAAGCGCGCGCGCTGAAAGATTTCCATAATCCCATACCTGATTCAGGTTCAGCAGCAGATCAGAAGTCAGATACGGTTCGATCTCCTGCCCCGGGTGTGCCTGGAATGTCTCCGGGCTTTTTCCTGCCTGCTGCAGTACTTTTACCTTCATAACCATTGCGCCGCCGGCTCCGCCAGGAATTGCATTTGATTTTGCTTTTACTTTTCCGTAAACATCTGAAAAACCGTCTACAACGCTCTCAATAGCATCCTTCTCACCGCCGGCTGTCCACCAGTGGTAAACATTCACTGTACCTTTTTCGTCGGTTTCTTCCAGGATTGCCGGGATGTCCATATCATCTGCATTCATCTTCTCGTTTTTTGCAGCTATGGCGCTGGTGGAACATGCACCAAGTGCCAGCGCAGTGGCCAGCATCATCGTGCAGAATCTTTTCGCTCTCATTTACAGTCCTCCTCGTTTTTTATATTGAATTGACTGACATTACTCTGTAAATGTCATAGTTCCCCACAGGCTCGGATTATTATCTACATCATACATCTCCGGTTTGCGGTCCTTGCCGTCCAGATTTGCAGAAGACTGCATACGCAGGCTGTGGATACCCGGGCACGGAAGATCTACGTCCAGAATAGAGAACTCAAAACCAACTGTCATGCCTGCTGCCGGAACAAGCTGTGCGATATTTTCATTGGAAAGGTTGTGCAGCGGGATCTTGCTTTCCAGAATCCATCCGCCGATTTCCTTATCTTCTACTGCTACTGCCTCGTAATCATCAAAGACAAGCTCATCACCGTATTCACCCTGTGTTTCATAGCCCTGATTGTCAGCGATCATATCGCGGTCTACAAAGTTAAAGAAATCATACTTGTCCGTGCTCTGTACAATACGCCAGTCTGTTGCGCTGTACTCGGAGCGCTCCGGGTCTGCCTCCGGATCTGTGCTCAAAAACAGAATAATTGCGTCCAGCTCATCGAGCGGGAATCCTTCCCTGTAAACGAACGGGTCTTTGTCATAAATCTTTGCTGCAACATAGAGATTCTCTTCATCCCACATTGCATACACATCCATGGCGCAGTCCTCCGGGCCGTCCCAGTGCTCAATCTGGTCTATAATCTGGCTCTCTGCATCAATCCGCAGAGATTTGCTGGTATCCCACTCGCTCAGATCGCCGTCGATGACTACCTCCGATGCCTTTGGTGCTTCCAGATTTTTGTCCGTGTACGCCAGCGCCGGAATACTCTCTCCCATAATAAGAGTCAGTGCCACCAGCATAGAAATGCGTTTCTTCATAGTATTCTCCTCCTTTAATTACACGGGCCTGGTTTGCCCGTTTGGTTGTTTTCATTATAGCTCAGTCCATAAATACAAACACGAAAAGATTTTACACATATGTTTGCACAAATCCGACATGCCGCAATAAAACAGGAATATCCGGCACTTTATCCGGTAATATCCGGCACATACCCATCTTTACGGCCTTTCCTGCTTATCAGCAAATACCTGTTATGGTATAATCTCATCAAAAGAACACAGGATGGTGAGCCCAATGAAACTGAACCTTAAAATGACGCTTTTATTTTCTGTAATTATGACAGCAGCAACACTGCTGTTTTCCTCCTATACGGTACAGACCTCTGTCGATGGTGCACAGATCTATACCAAAGCCCGGTTTGCGAATATGAGCACAAGTATCGCCCGTGACCTCGAACAGGAAATCAACATGATGACACTGACGCTCAATGAACTGACCGGCAATACCGCTTTCATGGCTGCGCTCAATCAGTTTGTCCGCGATGACAGCGACAACCAGAAAATGGGGAATGCGGCGCGTACCAAAGCGCTGCAGCAGCTGTACCAGTCGCCGCTGGTAGAGCGGTTTTACCGTGTCAGCTTTATCGGACAGGAAGGCAACCGTTACCTGTCCAGCCTGACGGCAAAGGATCCTTCGGCCTCCCGTGCCCCTGAGGATCTTCTCACATTGTACAGTACTCTGGATGATACCCACCTGTTTCCAATTGGAAACCAGTATTTTATTTTGTCCCCCCATCCAGATATCCTCAATCCCCGCCAGGATATAATCGCATACGGCATTATGCAGAACGTACACTATCACGGAACCCCCCTGGGAAACATCTCTATCTTAAATGAATACAGCACGCTCAACCACATCATGAGCTTTGTTGATAACAGTGAACAGGTTGAGGTACACGCCATTTTTGACAACGGCTCCCTGCTCTTTTCCAGTACAGGGGATTCCCGTGCCTTTCCTGCTGACCTCCCGGTAAACGAAATGCAGACGTGGAATGATGTGGAACACGATACAGAACTGGAGGTATACCATGCCCGAATTGAATCGCTTAAGTTAAACCTGTATATTGCTCAGGACAGGCAGCTTACGCTCAACGCAGATAAAGGCGTCCGCAACCGGATTTTAAAACGTGCCTTTCTGATCATGCTGCCCACCATTGCCCTGATTACCATTCTCGCTTTCAGTCTCACGCGCTCCATCCGCCGGCTAACCAGAAAGGTAAAACAAATGCCTGCAGGAGCTGTCCTGTCGGACAATTCTTTCAACGTCCAGACGCTTACGGACACCGTCACGGCGCCCGGTGATCCTGAAATCCATACCCTGGAGCTGACCTACAATCATATGATGCTGCGTCTGCGTGAAAGCACACTAAAAGAGCTGAGCCTGCGTGAAGGTACCCTGCAGGCTCAGCTCAGTGCGCTCCAAATGCAGATTAACCCGCATTTTATCTACAATACACTCAATATTATATCCGCCAAATCTATGGAAAGCGGCAATTATGAAATTATTGAAATCTGTGACCAGTTTGCATCCATGCTGCGTTATTCCACGGATACTTCCTCACCTACGGCCACTATGGAAGAAGAAATTGAAAATATCCGGAATTACCTCATGCTTGCCAAGGCACGTTACGAAGAAAACCTGGAATTCACGATTGATGTGCCAGACACTCTGAAACATATTGAAATTCCGAAACTGACACTGCAGCCTCTTGTAGAAAATGCGCTGAACCACGGCTACGACGGCATAAACGTACTCCGCATCCTTTCTGTCACCGGAAAAATCCGCAATGAGCAGCTGATTCTCGAAATCCGTGATAATGGCACCGGATTTTCTGATGAAATCCTGCAGAACCTCCGCCAGCAAATTAATGATATTAATTCCGGCAAAGGTTCCATAGAAAAATCCAATGGCCACATCGGGCTCATCAACACCTGCCTGCGGCTCCACTATCACAGCAAAGGGAGCATACGTGTATCCATCCGCAACGACCACGGCGCAGTCACTACATTGAATATACCGCTTGGACAATAAAAAACTACATAAAAATGCATCCGGCAAAAACTATTTTGGGGTACAGGAAACTGCATTTCCTGTACCCCAAAAAGGATTTATTGTCTGCGGTACCCAAGCAGAAGAAGTCCGATCAGTACAACTGTATCTGCAAAAAGAATGATTGTCACATTTTTTACCAGGCAATATACAAAAAGAATTGTAAATATTTCAACTGACAATGCAACAAAGCAGGCATAGTTTGTTACATAATCGCTCACAACATCCTGGCAGTTAAATCTGATTTTCAACCACCTCCAGATAAACGGACGCAGGAAAAGCCTCATTGCAACACATACAGATGGATATACAAAAATAAAGGCTTTTCCCACCTCAGCACTTACTTCCCCTGCATGCCACTGAACCGGAATCTGTTCCGGCAAAAAGGGGTACGCAATAAGTGCAGTCAAAAAACACAGGGCCGTAATTAAGGACCATGCAAGCGTTCCACCCCAAAGATACAGGAAACTGACAGAATCCATTTGAAATATACTCCTGTTAGATTCCCAGTGCTCCTCCACTTCCGGCACATATGCTTCTATGTCTAAACAGTCATACGTAAGCTCAGTCTCTTCCAGCATCTTTTCACAGATGGATCTCGACTTTTCCAGCTCTGCTGCCTGTCCACCCAGAACCTCAGCCTGTTTTTCAATCACAGCCCGCAGCTCTGTTTTGTGATTCATAACCTGTTGGATATTTTCAATCGAGATCCCCAAAGTACGCAAATATGCAATTTTCCTGATATGCCGGATATCTTCTTCCGTATAGTTCCGATATCCGTTCGTGTTATCCCTGTCCGGATGAATCAGATCTTCTTTCTCATAATACCGTATGCTGGAACGTGCAAGTCCGGTTTTCTCCTCTACTTCCTTAATTGTCATACCACTTCCTCCTGTTCTGCTTTTTACGACATTTCGCAATCATTCATTTACCTCTGAGAATAAGGTATAAA
Organism: uncultured Lachnospiraceae bacterium; assembly: GCA_948436005.1. Classification (GTDB taxonomy): domain Bacteria; phylum Bacillota; class Clostridia; order Lachnospirales; family Lachnospiraceae; genus Choladousia. The sequence goes on along the minus strand of CAOJHI010000237.1, from coordinate 113 downwards.
CAGGGTTTACAGTCAAGCTTTTATTTCTTTACGTGCTTCTGTATGAATAACAGGCAGCGGAACATTCCTGCTGCCTGTTATTTTTCTCTTTTATTTCTCTGTGTTTTTACTAT
>CAOJHI010000236.1 GCA_948436005.1 uncultured Lachnospiraceae bacterium | reverse complement strand
TTTTCCGGATTTTGTTTTATTCTGACTCTGGTTGTTTTCCGGATTTTGTTTTATTCTGACTCTGGTTGTTTTCCGGATTTTGTTTTATTCTGACTCTGGTTGTTTTCCGGATTTTGTTTTATTTTGACCCCGGCTGTTTTTCCGGTTTTGGTTCTATTTTAACTTTGGTTTTTCCCGGTTTTTGTGTTATTTAGGCTTTGGGCATAATTCAGGTTTTTTCTTTGAGTTTTATTCTGACTGTGGCTGTGAAACTGAATTATGTCCTGGTTTTGACTTTCGTCGGGATTGGGATTTGATTGCTGCCCGGATTTTGTTTTTTAGCCCAGTTGTTCTCCGGGGGTGACGGGGTAGCCGCGCAGGAATGCGTCGACTGGCATCCGTTTTTTGCCCTCGGGCTGAAGTTCTTTGATGCTTAACAGGCCGTTTCCGGTCTGGATTTTCAGTGATGTTTTGGTTACTTGGACGGCTGTTCCGGGCAGGATATTTTCGGGCTTCGCAATATCGGTATCCTGTTGCTGTGTTTCTGCGCTCCAGATTTTCAGGGTTTTGCCGCGGTATTTTGTGAAGGCGCTTGGCCATGGGTTCAGGCCGCGGATCAGGCGCTCGATTTTAATGGCGTCCGTGGACCAGTCGATGAGGCCGTCTTTTTTGGTCAGCATGGAGGCGTAGGAGGTTGGGCTCTCCTCCGGCTGCTTGGTCAGGGCAGCGGTGCCGTCTCCCAGAGCATCCAGCGTGCGGATCAGGAGCTTGGCTCCGACTGCGCTTAGTTTGTCGAAAAGGCTGCCACCGGTTTCGTCCTCTGCAAGCGGTACGGTTTCTTTCAGAATCATATCTCCCGTATCCAGGCCTGCATCCATGCGCATGGTTGTGACGCCGGATTCTTTGTCTCCGTTTATGACTGCCCACTGAATTGGGGCTGCGCCGCGGTACAGTGGGAGTAATGACGCATGGACATTGATGCAGCCGTGCAAAGGCAGCTCCAGAATTGAGGGCGGGATGATCTGACCGAACGCTACGACCACTATGACATCAGGGTTCAGCTCTTTCAGCTTCTCCACCCATTCCGGCTCTCTTATCTTTGCCGGCTGGCAGACCGGGATTCCGGCTGTAAGTGCGAGTTCTTTTACTGGGGACATCTGTACTGCGCCCCCTCTTCCCTTTGGTTTATCCGGCTGTGTAAATACAGCCTGCACATGATATTTTTCCGAATCAATCAGGGCCTGCAGCGTACCCACTGCAAAATCCGGCGTGCCCATGAATACAACATTTTCCATAAAAAATCCTCCAAAGCCGTTTCTCTTCGGCGTCAATCTTTTGGCGTTAATCGGCATGAAATTGCAATGTAAGCATTTCTGTCTGCCTCATAGCTTTATATGAATTACTCTTCTGTCCCGTCTTCGTCAAAATCCTCATCCGAGGTGTCGAAAAGCTCTCCTTCGACGTAACGCACATACATAATTCCGTCCAGATGGTCGCATTCATGGCAGATCGCACGTGCCAGAAGTTCTTCGCCTTCCAGCTCATATTCCTGCATATTTTCATCACAGGCTTTTACTTTTACGTAGTTCGGGCGCGTTACGATACCTGCCTGTCCAGGAAGGCTCAGACATCCTTCCTGGCCGGTCTGCTCACCGGAGGTCTCCAGAATCTCCGGATTCACCATGACAATCGGTCCCTCTCCTACATCTATTACCACAATTCGTTTTAATATACCTACCTGCGGCGCCGCGAGTCCGACTCCGTTTGCATCATACATTGTGTCCAGCATATCACGGATCAATTCTTTTGTCCGCGAAGTCATCTCTGTCACCGGCCTGCATGTTTTTTCCAGTTTTTCGTCTCCCATAATTCTGATTTGTCTTAAAGCCATCAAAATCCCTCCGGTTTCTTTTAAAAATTATATAAATTACCGCCGTTCAAACTGAACGGAAATATCCTTAAAGCCCTCGTTCATCTCAACATACTGTTCCACAATATTTTTCACTGAAGTGAGCACTTTGAAATCCGCATGCTTCAGATACATTGCCTTTCGGTACACGTCATTCACTTTTGCTACGGTTTCATCTGCGGGCCCGATTACGGTTATCCCGCGGCGCACTGCAAGCTGTCGGATAAATTTTGCAAGATATGTAACCGCGAGCCCCAGCTGCTGCTCCTGCTCTGAAGCACAATGAATCGCCATCATATCCCCAAGCGGCGGGTACCCTGCCAGTTGCCGGTATCTCATCTCCTGTTCATAAAAGCCTTCATAGTCCTGTGCAGCCGCACAGGCAACTGCATAATGCTCCGGCTCATATGTCTGAATCACAACCTCCCCAGGCGTTTTTCCGCGTCCGGCCCTGCCGGCTGCCTGCGTCAGCAGCTGGAAAGTCCGTTCTGCGGCTTCATAATCGCTCATATTCAAAGACAGATCCGCGGCCAGAATCCCGACCAGCGTCACCTGCGGAAAATCGTGCCCTTTTACAATCATCTGCGTACCGACCAGAATATCTGCCTCCTGCTGTGCAAAGGCCCGCAGAAGCTCGGCATGGCCATCCTTTCCTTTCGTCGTATCTGCATCCATGCGCAGAATCCTGGCATCCGGAAAAGCCTGCTGCACCAGCTCTACAATCTGCTGTGTCCCGACTTTGAATCCTCCAATAAATGGTGAACCGCAGGCCGGACATTTCCCCGCAGCCGGTTCCTCGTGCCCGCAGTAATGGCACACCAGCCTTCCTCCCTGATGAAGTGACAGCGATACGTCACAGTGCGGACATTTCATCACATGTCCGCAGGAACGGCAGGAAACAAACCCCGCATAACCGCGGCGGTTCAAAAACAGCATCACCTGTTCCCTGCGTTTCAGCCTTTCCCCGATCTTCCCGGTCAGAATACGGCTGAAAACAGAGCGGTTGCCGGATTTTAGCTCCTCCCGCATATCTACCGTATGCACCTTTGGCAGCATGCCTCCGGTGGCCCGCTCTTTTAAAGTAAATAGCCTGCTGCCGCCTGTCTGCGCTTCGTAATAGGCCTCCAGAGACGGTGTTGCTGAGCCAAGAACCAGCTTTGCTCCTTCCAGTACAGCCCTTTTTCTCGCAGTCTCCCGCGCATGGTATCGCGGCACCTGCTCGCTTTTATAGGAAGCCTCATGCTCTTCATCCACAATAATCATCCCAAGTTTCTGGAACGGCGTAAACAAAGCGGATCTTGGCCCGATCATCACATCAATATCGCCCTGGCGCGCCCGTTCAAACTGATCGTAGCGTTCTGCCTGTGACAGGCGGGAATGCAGGATAGAAATCCTGTCACCGAAGCGATGATAAAAACGAAGCACATTCTGGTACGTAAGCGAAATTTCAGGAATCAGAAGAATCGCCTGCTTTCCACGTGCAACTGCATGCGCAATCAGCTCCATGTAGACAGCGGTCTTTCCGCTTCCGGTCACGCCATGAATCAGATAGGATGCAAATTTCTTTTCTTCCCACTCTGACTTTATTGCATCCACAATTTCCTGCTGCCCATGATTCAGTACAACCCGGTCCTGCTCACGCTCTTCCAGATTTTGCAGCAGTTCCGGCCTGCGGTATACCTGTTCGTGCTCACATGAAATAAGCTTCTGCTGCTCAAGGGCCCGCAGTACGGACGGCGTAATCTTCAGGCTTCCGGTCACAACCTCGTACGGAAGCACGGGTTCCTGCAAAAGCGCTTCCAGGAGCCTCGCACGGGCTGCCTGGTGTTTCTGCCGGAACAGCTCCAGTTTTTGCTGTGCCTCCTGGCGGGGAACCTGCAGCGCTACGGTTCTTTTTTCCTTCACAGACGCCTTCTGCCGGAACGGAAGTACCGTACGCAGTGCCTGCACTGCCGTGCATCCGTAATAATCCCGCATCCACAAAGCCAGGGCCGTCAGCTTGGAATCCGCGCCTGCAAAATCCGCTGCCACAGCCCCGATCCACTTCATTTTCTCCAGCGGACATGACGGATATTCGGTAATCCGAAGCACATATCCCTTTGTCATGCGGTTCCCGCGTCCAAAGGGAACCTCCACAACATTTCCCGGCTCAAGGCTGTCTTTGAGCGTTTCCGGAACCCGGTACTGGAAAGTCTGATCCAGCTTTTTGCAGGAAATATCAACAATAATATCTGCAAACAATTCCATGTCAGTCTCTGTTTTTATCTGCCTCCAGGATTTCCCGGATCAGCACACGCTCATCCATCGGATAATGCTTCCCCTCAATCTCCTGGTAATCCTCATGTCCCTTGCCGGCCAGCACAATGATATCCCCCGGCTCTCCATGATGAATTGCATATGCAATCGCCTCTTTCCGGTCTGCAATCGTCACATATTTGCCGTCTGTTTTCCGGATGCCTGTCACAATATCCGCAATGATATCCTCCGGCTTCTCAAAGCGCGGATTGTCAGACGTGATAACCGTCAGATCTGCAAGCCTTCCGGACACTTCTCCCATCTCATACCGGCGCAGTCTGGAACGGTTGCCGCCGCACCCAAACATGCACACCAGACGGTGCGGCTGATATTCCCGCAGTGTGGTCAGCAGACTTTCCAGCGCCATCGCATTGTGCGCATAATCAATCATCAGGGTAAACTGATCCGATACCTTCACCATCTCCACGCGCCCTCTGGCCTTTGCCTTTTTGAGCGCACTTTTGATATCATCCGTACGGACTTTAAAATGGCGGCAGATCGCAATCGCTGTCAGTGAATTGTATACACTGAACTTGCCTGGAATATCCACCTCCACGTCAAAACGTTCGTCGTTCGGCCCGCTACATACCGCAGTGTAGGCAATTCCCAGATAACCGGAGCCTGCCACAAGCTGCAGGTTCTCTGCCCTCAGATCTGCCTTTTCCGATAATCCGAAT
>CAOJHI010000235.1 GCA_948436005.1 uncultured Lachnospiraceae bacterium | reverse complement strand
TCTACACATATGCGCACACTCTTTCCCTACACGACGCTCTTCCGATCTTGGCCTTATGTTCAATCTTGTATTTCTCAGGGATAAAGGTATGGTGAACCAGCTGCTGGAAATTCTGGGGCAGACAAATTTGATTGACTGGAAGGATGAAAGCAGGGCGTTGTTTACCATGCTGCTGCCGGTTATGTGGCAGTATGTCGGATTTTATTTTGTGATACTGATTACGGGTTTGAACAATATCCCGTCGGATCTGTATGAGGTAGCTGCGATTGACGGAGCAAGCAGATGGCAGAGAGTCCGGTATCTGACGATTCCGCTTCTTCATAATGTGATCTGTACCTGTGTGGTTCTGGCAGTGACCGGAGCGCTCAAGGCCTTTGATCTGCCGTGGATCATGTTCCCCAAAGGAATGCCGCTGAATAAAACGTGGCTGACGAGTACCTATATGTACTACCATGCGGTGGAAGCGCGGAACACGGATTACGGCTGTGCAATTGCCGTTCTGATCGTGATTCTCGGAATCATATCCGCTAAGGTAGTGAATGCGGTTTTCAAAGAAAAAGATTACTGATCGGAAAGGGGAAGAGATGGAAAAGAAAATGAAAAAAAGCAGCAGGCTCTGGATGGCGCCAATCTATTTCATCCTGATTTTCTGGGCACTCACAACGATTTACCCGTTGGTATGGGTTGCGCTCAACTCCTTTAAGGTTAAAAATGAGATTATCGCAAATTCGTTTGCGTTTCCGGTAGGGGAATTGTTTACCCTGTCGAATTATAAAAGGGCTTTTGACCGTGTGCCGATTTTCGGGGCGTATCTGAACAGCCTTGTCATATCGGGCAGCGTAACAGTTATTGTCATGCTTTTGGCGGGAATGGCTTCTTTTGCCCTGGTGCGTTATCAGTTTAAGGGGAGAAATTTTCTGATGTCGGTCGTTGTGGCAAGTATGATGTTTCCGGCATTTTCCACAATCATCCCCGTATTCCGGATGGAAGCGTCCTGGGGGCTGGTGAATACGAGCAACCGCTGGCTTTCCCTGTTTTCCTGTGCCTTACCGCAGATTGCAGGAAATCTGTCGTTTGCGATTATCGTGTTATCAGGATATATCAGGAGCCTTCCGATTGAGCTGGAAGAGGCAGCGTACCTGGAAGGGTGCAGCGCATTTCAGATTTTTCATAAAATTATTGTGCCGCTTGCAAAACCGTCGTTTGCGACAGTGGCAATCTTCTCATTTTTATGGAGCTATAATGATCTGTTTACACAGACTTTTTTCCTCCGGATTCAGCCGCACTGGGCAATTACGAGGCTGCTGAAGGAGCTGACTGCGATGGAGGGAACAAACTACGGCCTCATGGCATCCGCAGTTACGATTGTAATTGTTCCGGTTATCCTTGTATATGCGTGCCTGCAGAAGTATATTATTAAGGGGATGGTTGCAGGAGCAGTGAAAGGCTGATCTATTTTTATTTTTTGATGCAGGGAGAAGTTATGTATAAAGTAGTGATTATTGATGACGAACCGATTATTGTAAAAGGGTTATCTCAGATCGTTCCATGGGCAAAGTATGACTGCGAAGTCGTAGCAACGGCCGATAATGGGCAGGAAGGGCTGGAGCAGATTCGCGAGCTTTGTCCTGATATTGTGATTTCTGATATTTATATGCCCAAGATGAACGGACTTCTGATGGCAGCGGCTTTGAAATCTGAGTTTGAGGATACAGAAGTAACGATTTTGACAGGATACCGCGACTTTGAATTGGTTCAGCAGGCGCTGCGTCTTGGCGTTACCCGTTTTATTCTCAAGCCCTCGAATATGGAAGAACTCGAAGAAGCCGTAAAGGCGATGACAGATAAGCTGAAGAAAAAAGGGATTTACGGGACAGACACGAAGGAGCCCCCAGACGAGAGCCCTATGCCGGAAAAAGGCAAAACAGCAGCAATTTCTGATGCGGAGCCGGATGAGGCAGAGACTCCGGCAGGCAGCTTTATTGTCAAAAATGCATGTGCCTTTATTTGCGCGAACTATGATCACAAAATCACGCTGAAGGAAGTGGCGGATAATACATACGTCAGCCAGTGGCACTTGAGTAAGCTCCTGAACCGCCATACAGGACAGAGTTTTTCGGAAATCCTCAACCATACAAGAATTGAAGCGGCCAAGGAGCTTCTGAAAGATCCTTCCCTGCGGATTGGGGAGATCGCAGAACGGGTGGGCTTTTTCGACCTGGCGCATTTTTCAAGGGTATTCAAAAAAATGACCGGAGTTTCTGCGAATGAATATCGCAATCAGTTATGAAAAGGACAGAGGCAGAGCTCCTGAATGATAATAAAATTTTGCAGTATCATCACCTGGTGGATAAGAAAAACCGAAAGAATTCTTTTTTGGCGCATATTGAGTATTGACAAGTTCTTTCCTGTCAGGGTATAGTAATAAAGCTAAGTATACGAAGATGTATACCCCCAAAAGCATGGAGTATGCCCATTTGCGGGCGCTGCAGTTTGGGGGTATTTTTGCGAGGAGAATGTCATGATGAAAAAAACGTTTGTAACAAAAGAAAAGCTGGAGGAGATCACACAGCAGTTTCCGACTCCGTTCCATCTGTACGATGAAAAAGGAATCCGTGAGAATGTGCAGGAATTGTACGATGCCTTTTCCTGGAACAAAGGATACAAAGAGTTTTTTGCAGTAAAGGCTACGCCCAATCCGTTTCTGATTAAAATTCTGCATGAATACGGATGTGGAACAGACTGTTCCTCTATGACAGAGCTGATGCTTTCTGAGGCAATCAGCATTAAAGGGCACGATATCATGTTTTCTTCGAACGATACGCCGGTGGAGGAGTTTAAGAAGGCAGCAGAGCTGGGCGCTATCATCAATCTGGATGATATCACACATATTGAGAAAGTGGAGGAGGCAGTCGGTTTTCTTCCAAAAACGATGTCCTGCCGTTACAATCCGGGCGGTCTTTTTAAAATCAGCAATGACATTATGGATAACCCGGGTGATTCCAAGTATGGTATGACACCGGAGCAGATCGAAGAAGCATTCCGGATTATGAAAGCAAAAGGTGTTGAGGAGTTTGGTATTCATGCGTTTCTGGCCAGCAATACGGTGACAAATGACTATTATCCGATGCTTGCAAAGGTGCTTTTTGAGCTGGCGGTCAGCCTTCACGAAAAAACAGGAGCGAACATCAGATTTATCAATCTTTCCGGAGGTATCGGGATTCCGTATCGTCCGGATCAGGAGAAGAATGATATCCGCAAGATCGGTCAGGGTGTAAAAAAAGTATATGAAGAGGTTCTGGTTCCGGCCGGACTGGGCGATGTCGCGATTTATACAGAGCTTGGACGGTATATGCTCGGCCCGTACGGCTGTCTCGTTACGCGTGCGATTAATGAGAAGCATACACATAAAGAATATATTGGAGTTGATGCGTGTGCGGTTAACCTGATGCGTCCTGCAATGTATGGCGCTTACCATCATATTACGGTTATGGGCAAGGAAAATGAACCGTGCGACCATCTGTATGACGTTACAGGCTCCTTGTGCGAAAATAATGACAAATTTGCGATTGACCGCCAGCTCCCGAAAATTGAGATGGGCGACCTGCTGGTGATTCATGATACCGGGGCGCATGGTTTTTCGATGGGCTATAATTATAATGGTAAGCTTCGTTCTGCTGAGGTGTTGTTAAAAGAGGACGGAAGCGCACAGCTGATTCGCCGTGCAGAGACACCGAAAGACTATTTTGCGACCTTTGATTTTTGCGATATTCTGAATGGAGTTCTGTAATATAAGAGTTATGTTTAAGAGAAACGCTGATTCATGCGTTTCCTTAAGAAATAGCTCTGATTGTCTGTAGATTTGAAGCGTGGCTGAATGAAGTTTTTTGTAAGGGCATCAAAATGAGACTGTGAAAATTTTCCTTGCATTTACAGAAGAAGTGTGCTAATATAAAAAACGCGTTAATCAGCCGCGCTTTGCCGCTGTGGCGGAATTGGCAGACGCACTTGACTCAAAATCAAGCGGGTAACACCGTGCCGGTTCGAGTCCGGCCAGCGGCATTGGAAAAGTCCTGAGGAATCAGGACTTTTTAATTTGACAATCCTTTCATTCAGACATATAATATACTTAACAGGACAGCCGGAAAGGAAACGATACTTCCCCGCTCCGGCGAAACTAAGCTAAAAAATAGTCGTCAGCTTGTCGGGGCAGGACGACTATTTTTTATGCGTATAACTGAGAATTGCAACGATCAAAAGACCGGTGGTCAGAATAATCATGAATTCTTCGTATGTACTCATAAGCACCACCTCCTATAGGCTCGGAGCAGGTGCAGCACGTCCCCCGGCTGCCCGGGTAAGCATATTACAGGAACCGCTTTGTAAATCTTGCAGGTTTACGGTATGTTCCATGTCTTTTATTAAATGGATAGTTTTTGTTTATATATAGTATAAAACAAATTATAACAATAATCAATATATAAAAACTTTTTGTGATATATAAAGAGATATGATCTATAAATATATAGAAAAAGTGAAAACTGTATGAATTGCTAAGTTAAAAGGATTGACCAGTATATCTACATTTAGGGTTGCCAGTAAGCATGGAAAGCATTAAAATAAGGGGAACAGGAGGTCTGATTATGAACTGTATGGAAGCGCGGAGAATGGTTACGCCATTTATAAAAAGGGAACTGTCAGACAGAGAAGCAGAGCAGTTTTTGCGGCATATTGAGCATTGCAGTGACTGTATGGACGAGCTTGATATGTATTTTACAGTATATAAGGCATTGGATACCCTGGAATCCGGAGTGCATAATGAGCTGGATTTTCAGAAAATGCTGGAGGCAGACATCCGTTTT
>CAOJHI010000234.1 GCA_948436005.1 uncultured Lachnospiraceae bacterium | reverse complement strand
CCCCCTCTTTAATGATACGGCGACCACCGAGATCTACACATATGCGCACACTCTGGCCCGACACGACGCTCGTCCGATCTTTTTTATTCGGCATTAATTTCGCTGCCTGAGGACGTTGGAGAAGCGGCACGGATTGACGGGGCGAATGTGGTTCAGTCTTACATATATGTTAAGATTCCGATGATTCGGAATATTCTGATGACAAGCCTGATTTTGATTGCAAATGGAACATTGAAAGCTTTCGATATGTCGTACCTGATTACGGGAGGAGAACCGGGAGGCTCAACAGAGCTGCTTGCCACTCATATGTACAAGCAGGGATTTTCTGCCTTGAATTACGGGTATGCCAGTGCGCTTGCTGTTTTTATGGCAGTAGAAAGCCTTCTGGTAGTTGTGGCGATTCGGGGTATTTATACAAAGTACAGCAAAGAGAGGTGAGCATTATGGCAAAGGCCAGAAAGAACGTTCGTAAAATCTGCTTTTGGGCAGTCATTGTTCTGGTGCTGATTGTACAGACCTACCCGCTGGTCTGGGTGATGCTGTCGAGTCTGAAAACGCCGGAAGAATTTCGGACAGGAAGCGTTCTTGCACTGCCGCACAGCCTGAATTTTGAAAATTTTGTTTCAGCTGTCAGCAAAAGTCATATCGGTACTTATTTTTTGAACAGTACGCTGATTACAGTAGCGTCTGTGGCGCTGATTGTACTGCTGAGCGCTATGGCAGGATTTGTACTGGAAAAGATGACATTTAAAATCAATAAAATGATTTACTTCTTTTTTGTTGCCGGAATTATGGTGCCGATTCAGGTAACGCTGATTCCGATGTTTATGATGTACAGCAGGCTGAAGCTGCTGAATACGTATATCGGGATTATCCTGCCGCAGGTAGGGTTTGCGCTGCCGGTTGCTGTGATGCTGTTTACCGGATTTTACAAGTTTCTGCCGGATGAGATTATAGAGGCCGGAATTATCGACGGCTGTTCTACCCTGCAGATTTTCGGAAGGATTGTTGTACCGATGTCCGTCAATACGATTGTGACAATTGTGATTATGAATGGTGTCAGCTGCTGGAATGAATTTGTCTTTTCTTTTACGTTTCTGAGCAAAAAGGATATGCTGACCGTGACACTGGGACTGAGGGACTTTGTGGGAAAGTTCGGGTTTGTGGATTGGAACGCTTCATTTGCGGCAATAACGCTGACGACGCTGCCAACGCTTCTGGTTTATTTTATGTTCAGTAAACAGGTAATAAAGGGAATGACAGCGGGGGCAGTAAAGGCATAAGACAATGGGATGGTTTTCACGGACACGGGAAAGGAGAGAGGGAGGATGGCCGAATTTAAAAAATATGTGCGGACCAATACAACAGACCTTGAAGGGGCGCTGAAAGCAGCAATGACCCCCATGGAGCATTTTTATGACCAGGAACATGACGGCCTGCCGTTTTTCTGGAACAGTATGTGCGGAGGCAGTTACTTTGGAAATGCCCATCACAGCACCTACAGTATGTCACATATTCCGGGAAGATGGCTGAATGCGTTATTGAATGCGGAACAGGTTCTGGGCATTCGTGCAAATGAAGCAGCAGTGGCACAGCTGGCTAAATGGGCATATGCTTCTGTGGAAAAGGCGGGAATTGGACTGCCTGCGTGTATTGACCTGAATACTTTTGAGGTGATTCCGGAAACGGATCTGCATAATCTGCGGGAAGTCATGCATGCGTTTTACGCTCTGGTAAAGTACCGCAGTGACAGTCAGGCCCTGGGGCTGGCAAAATGTGTCATCCGGACAGTAGACACGTATTTTGATTATGACAAAGGATATTTCGACAAAGAACGATATGAAAAGGAGACAGGCGGAAAGGTTGTGGAGCCTATCTGTGAAAATTATCCGTTTCCGTTGAACTTCGGGAGGTATATAGGGCCGCTGGTAAAACTTTATAAGGCCTGTGGATGTGAGGAAGCGCTTTTGCAGGCAATTCGGTTGAAGGATGTCTGTTTTCGCTTCCTATTAAAAGAAGATGGTTCCTATGATCCGGAAATTTTCGGTTATCATACACATTCCACGACAGCTATGATTTCATCGCTCGCTCAGCTTGGGGAAGTGTTAAATGATATGGAGATTCTGGCCAGAGTAAAAGGTTTTATGGAAAACGGGTTAAACGAGATTGCGCTGGACTTTGGCTGGTGCATTGAATTTGCACAGAGGGATGATATGGGCGGTGAAATAAACAATACAGCCGACCTTATGGAAACATGTTTGATTTTGGCCAAAGCGGGATTTTCCGGGTATTTTTCCAAGGCAGAAAAAATGCTGCGCGGCCATCTGCTGCCTGCTCAGCTTCTTGATACATACTTTATACCAGATGATTTGCCAGACTCTTCCACATGTCAGATTCGTAAATATTCCGTTGGGGCGTTCGGTTTTCCTGCGCCATGGGGACATGAATATGAACCGGGGCATGAGATTTCGTTTAACTGGGATATCGTGGGAGGCGCCGCCGGAGGACTGTGTGAAGCACTGCGAAGTCGGGCAGATAACCGGAAGGAAATGTACAGCGTTGATTTGCTGTTTGATTTTGCGGATGATGTACTCGAGGTTAAAAGCCCTTACACCAATTGCGGAAAAATGATTCTCAGACTCAAAAAGGAATGCCCGGGCCTCAGGGTTCGTATACCGGAACATGTGTGCGCGCAGGAAATACAGTGTAATGGATGTAATGCATACAGAAGCGGACACTATCTTTATCTGACACAGCTGACAGAAACAGAAATTACCATTTATTTTCCGTTTGAAACAGTAATGCAGTCCTACAGCTTCCGCAATCACACATTTCAGGTAAAGTGGTGGGGAGAAAGCATTGTGGGAATGTCATCCGCAGGAAAACGATTGTGCTTTTTTCCAGACACAGGAGAAACGATATGAGATATCTGATCGGAATTGACAACGGAGGGACCTTTTCCAAAGCAGCCGTGTTTGACGAGGAGGGCCGCCAGCTCTTTGCATCAAGCGCACCAACCGTAATCCTTACGCCGCAAAGCGGCTATGCACAGCGTGATATGGAGCAGCTCTGGGAAATCAATGCGCGTGTGACACGTGAGGCCATTACAGGCAGCGGCATTGACCCACATGACATTGCAGCAGTTTCATTTTCCGGCCATGGAAAGGGACTGTATTTAACCGGCTATGACGGCAAACCGTCCTATCCCGGGATTCTGTCCACCGATACAAGGGCATGGAGGCAGGTAAAACGCTGGTATGAAAACGGCACAAACCGCAGGGTATATGAAAGTACCTTCCAGGAGATTCTTCCGTCCCAGCCGGTCAGCCTGCTTGCATGGCTTCTCGAAAACGAACCGGAAGTGCTGGAACGGACACAGTACATTTTTTCCGTAAAGGACTATATCCGTTTCCGGATGACCGGGGAGGCCGGGGCTGACTATACAGACAGCTCCGGATCGAATCTCATCGATCTGAGAATCGGGCAGTATGACAGAAACCTGATGGAACTGTTCGGTCTTGGCAGCTGTTTTTCCAAGCTTCCGCCTCTGCGGCAGAGCGCACAGATCTGCGGGCATGTCACAAAAGAAGCCAGCCGGAAAACGCTGCTCCCCGAAGGAACCCCGGTGGCAGCAGGCATGTTCGATGTGGATGCGTGCGGAATCGCTTCCGGCCTGTGCGACGAGGAGACAATGTGCATGATTGCAGGCACGTGGAGCATCAACGAATATATCCGGAAAACGCCGGTCACAGACGGAAGCGCTGCCCTGAATTCAATGTTCTGCATTCCCGGCTACTATCTGGCCGAGGAGAGCAGCCCAACATCCGCAGGGAACCTGGAATGGTTTATCCGTAGTGTTTTAGAGAGCGAACAAAAAGCAGAGCGGGCAGCAGGAAGCCCGGGCCGTCTGTATGAACTGACAAACACCTGGGCAGCCAGCATAGAGCCGCACGAGAGCAGCCTGATTTTTCTCCCATATTTAAACGGCTCACCGGAAGACGCCCAGGCCAGAGGAACCTTTGTCGGCCTGTGCGCCGGCCACGGCAAACCCCACATGGTACGTGCCATCTACGAAGGCGTAGTCTTTTCCCACGCAGCTCACATCAAAAAGCTGTTAAAAACAAGAAAAGCCCCTCCCAGCATCCGTCTCGCCGGAGGAGCCGCAAAGTCCGAAGTCTGGGTCCAGATGTTTGCCGACACCCTCCAAATCCCGGTTGAAGTAGTCGCGAATGGAGAGCTCGGAGCCCAGGGAGCCGCAATGGCTGCCGGAATCGCTGCCGGCCTGTACCGCGACTACCAAGAAGCCGTCCACCGGACCGTAAAAATCAAAAACCGCGTAACCCCGCGCCCACAGTACAAACTGATCTACGAAAAAAAATACGCCGCCTACCAGGCCGTAGCGCAGAGCCTTGCCGGTGCATGGGAGTATATCTGTGATTAACCAACCTCCATATAATGCAGGACTAAAGTAACGATGTACATATCCGAGAGATAAAAAACAAATACTGTTTCCGGATGTCCCGGAAAATCTAATTTAACAAAACGCAAGCCAGAAAACAGACAGGAGATTTATAAAAGCATTGTGCAGAAAGCGTCTGCCAATAACAGAATAGATCCTTTCTGTGAATTCATGATAATACGGAAGAACGACTATAGAATCATACGGAAAATATAAAGTGGCAGTCAGAAAAATAAGCGTAGAATGATCTAGTCCGAATTTTCCCAAGTATCATAAAAGAGTACAGAAGCACAGAAACATAATTCTAAACTTTTCAGAAAACCAGAGCGAGGGGAGGTGGGACAAAATAAGGGGTGACTTGTTTTTTAGGAACCCCGTTTTTTTACCACCTCCCCACGCTCGTCCG
>CAOJHI010000233.1 GCA_948436005.1 uncultured Lachnospiraceae bacterium | reverse complement strand
TGCCCATGCTACGGATTCGCCGTATGCGTATCCCATATCTGTTACCATTGCGATATCACGAACATCTGACTTGGAGATCAGTTCCGGGCAAAGGAAGATACCAGGAACCTGTGCATCCCACAGTCTCTGACGACGCTCCGGCTCTTCTACGAACTTCGGATATGCATGCTCTTCAACCAGCTTGTTGTATACAGTTTCGCCATCCATAAGCTTCTCTACAAGGTCTTTTGTCAGAACCTGATTGTAGGAAATGTCGTGCGGAACAACTACCTGTACCGGGAAATCAGCCTGCAGACAGATATCTACAGATTCCGGATCGTAGTACCAGTTACGCTCTGCACACGGTGTATCGTTTCCAGGAACGTCGATTGCGCCGCCCATGTAGTAGATACCAGCTGTGTTCTCTGCGAATGTCGGATCGTTCATAATTGCAAGTGCTACGTTTGTACATGCGCCAACTGCGATGATTGTTACCTGGCCCGGATTTTCCTTAACTGCCTGAACCATGAACTCCCATGCTTTGTCTTCCTGCGGCTTCAGGCTGCTGTAGCCCCATGTCTCGTTCTCAAGATCGCCAAGGTTATCATAGGAAATCGTATCGCCGTATTTCAGAACTTTTTCCATACTCTTGATTCTCTTCAGACCGTTTGCTGCGATTGTCTCGTCATCATGAAGACCCATGATCGGAATATCTGTTCCCATGTAAACCGGGATATCTTCTCTTCCAACTGCTTCCAGCTGATTCAGGATGCCTGTTGTTCCTTCTGCGATTGTTACGTTTCCACCAACAGATGTCACGCCCAGCAGATCAAGGTAGCCTGCTGCATCTGCCTGGAGAAGCAGAAACAGTGCATATGTGTCATCACCAAAGTAACCCATATCTGTATCAAAGATAACTTTGTTTGTGTCAGCTGATGTTACTACATTGTAATCTTCCAGTGCAGCAAATGCTGTTGTAGGAGCTACCATAGAGCATACCATACCAGCAGTAAGAATAGCAGCTAAAGCTTTTTTCATATTATTTACCTTCTTTCTCTAAATTTCAAAATATACGTTGTTTTATCACGCAATTTAGGCCTGTATTGCTTTGATAGCTGCATTATCTCTCATTCTGTTCTTTTTATCAGTGACATAAATCACGATATTCAATAATTTCCAAATTAATCCTTTTATTTTTCTTTTTTGTGCTTTACTTTAGGATCTGATCCAGAGTATCCAGCAAACGATCAATGTCAATCGGCTTTGCAATGTGACCATTCATCCCGCTCATCAGCGCTTTCTGACGGTCCTCCTCAAATGCATTCGCTGTCATCGCCAGAATCGGTATGGACGAAAGCTCCCTGTCTTCCAATGCCCGTATCGCCCGTGTCGCCTCATAACCATTCATCACCGGCATCTGAATATCCATCAGAACCAGCTGATAATAGCCAGGCTTTGATCTGCGCAGCATATCCACGGCAACCTTCCCGTTCTCTGCAACCTCAGTACAAAATCCTGCGCCGCTCAAAATCTCAACCGCAATCTCCTGATTCAGCTCATTATCCTCTGTGAGTAGAATACGTCTCTGCCCGGATTCTTCCTGCCTTACATTTTCCTCCTGGCTCTCTTCCTGCAAATCTTCTTTTTCTGACACATCAAAATACAGGCTATTCGGATCCGTCAGAAGTTCCGGCCCTTCTACCAGACGGAACGTGAAAGAAACGGTAAACTCTGAGCCAACTCCCTGTTTGCTTTTTACTTCAATCGAACCGTCCATCATTTCCACAATGCTTTTTGTAATCGACATTCCAAGACCGGTTCCCTGAATTCCGCTGATCGTTGTATTTTTTTCTCGCTCAAACGGTTCAAAAATATGTGCCACAAATGTCTCGCTCATGCCGATTCCCGTATCTTTGACGCAGAAATCATAGCTTGCGCACCCCGGCGCAGCGCCTGCCCTTTCTGTGACTTTCATAGAGATCGAGCCGCCTTCTTCCGTGTATTTGACAGCATTACCGACCAGGTTTAAAAGCACCTGGTTCAGCCTCAGTTTATCACAGTAAACTTCCTGATTGCGTATCTTCGTCGCATCCACAGTCAGATGCTGATGTTTTACATGGACATCTGCCTGCACAATGTTCTGCAGTCCGCGCAAAAGCTCCGGAAGATTGCAGCACTGTTCCTGCAAACGCATCTTTCCGCTTTCAATGCGGCTCATATCCAGAACATTATTAATCAGGCTCAGCAGATGGTTGCCCGATGTTTTTATCTTCTCAAGATAGGTTTCCACCCGCTCCTTCTGGTCAATATGGCTGATCGCCAAAGCCGTAAAACCTACGATGGCATTCATCGGAGTCCGGATATCATGCGACATGTTCGAAAGAAACACACTTTTTGCCTGACTCGCACGGTTTGCTTCAAAAAGCGCATCCTCCAGCAGACTTTTCTGTTCCATTTCATTGCGGATCTCCTCATCCACACTGCGGAAGCCCAAAACAACGCCGCGGGCCGTATCATCCCAGACACCCGTACGCACCAATTTCATCTGGAAATATTTCATTTCTCCGTCTTTTTCGGTACGGTAGTTCACATGACACTGCTTCCGCTCGGACAGTTCTCTTCTCATCCAGTTGCAGGAAACTGCCTGCCGCAGTTGATCTTTGTCCTCCTCACATACAAAATGGTTTATGTATTGTTGCATATTAACTTCAAATGGAAATTCTGTATCAAAAATATCCCCAAACAGACACTTATTGTCTTCATCCAGCCGCAGCTGCGTCCCATAACCGGTATTCAAATCCAGAAAATATACAAAATTGTAGTCAATACTCAGCGCATAAATCAGTTCTGCCTGCTGCCTTTCTTTTTCCTTTTCCTGCATCTTCTGTGCCGTGCAGTCCAAAAGGAAACGCTGATAAAGCAGCTCGCCGTTCTCTTTAATAAGCTTGATGTTCCCCATCACATGGCGGATTTCTCCTGAGCCGCTGTTGACACAGTATTCCAGATTGACCGTGTCGCCTTCTTTTTTCAGCTTCCGAATGCATGACCGCAGCTTCTCTTTGTCTTCCTCCACAACAGAAGGTGCAATCATGTCAAATCCAGCCTCCATCATCTCCTCCTGAGAATCGTATCCGAGAATCTCAAGGGCAGCTCTGTTGATGCTTATAATACGTGAGCCGTCCACAGTATGGCACATGATACCGCAGTCCATGGTCTTGAACAGCGTTTCCAGCGTTCTCTTTTTCTGCATGATCTCCTGCTCATAGGCCCGTTCCCGCGTCACATCGATCGCTACGCCAACGGTTCCCATTACGCTCCCGTCAAGATCATACAGCGGAGACTTGTAAGTCATCAGCGTTCTCATGCCTTCACCGGTCTTGATAATCTCTTCCGATGTAAAGGTCTTCTTCTGTGTCATCACAATACGCTCTGACTCTATACAGGCCGGATCATCCTGCTCAACATCCCAGATATAGGCATGGCCGCGCCCCTCCACCTGCTGCTTTGTTTTATTTACGGTCCTGCAAAAACTGTCATTCACCTTTTCATGAATGCCGTTTTTATCCTTGTACCAGATCAGATTCGGTACATGATTGATGGTCGCCTCCAGGTAATGACTGGTCTGCCAGTAGTCCTTACCCATCTTGTAAGCCTGCTGCCACCTGGATACCCGAAAACAGATTTCTTCTTCAGACATTGGCCAGGCCCAGATATCTTTGATAGCTGACAGATTGTCCTTCAGAAGCATGACCTGCTCCTTTTCGGCAAGCACAACCAACTCAGCCTTTTCTGATATTTCCCGGACCAGCAAGCCAACCAGCTCATTTGCATCTGCATCTTCCAGATTCGCCACGATCACATCCGCCATGGCCGCCAGTTCCTTTTCCGGTTCCTTACTCTGCAAAAATGCATGTGTAAAATGCTCCTGCGGCTGCAAATTTCTGATACACTCAAATACCCTGCAGGGGTTCCCCACGAAATAGAATTGAATATGGCAATGATACATGCCTCTCTCCTCCTCGTTTCCTGAATATTTATTCTCTTTCCAATCATTACAATACTTTTATTATAAGGAAAAAGGAAATAAAAGTCAAACTTGATCTCTCCTCTTTCCATAGACAAACGCCTATAACTGTCATACGCATATTTGTATTTGAATCTGCTTTCTACTTTGCATATAATAGCAATAACGTTGAATTACAGATTATGAAACACATTTAAGGAAAAAGGGAGAATTTACAAATGGAAGAGAAAAAAACACTGGATTACCGCACAGAAAAAGACTCTATCGGAGCTAAAAACATACCGGAAGACGTATACTATGGCGTGCAGACCTTACGTGCAGCAGAAAATTTTCATATCACTGGTCTCAACATGCACCCGGAAATCATCAACAGCCTTGCATATATTAAAAAAGCAGCCGCTATTACCAACTGTGAGATCGGACTGCTCGACAAGAAAAAGGCAAATGCCATTGTGCAGGCGTGCGATGAAATTATCGGCGGAAAATTCCACGACGACTTTATTGTAGACCCGATTCAGGGCGGCGCCGGCACCTCACTCAATATGAACGCAAACGAAGTCATCGCCAACCGCGCCATTGAAATTCTCGGTGGCCAGAAAGGGGATTATTCAATCGTTCATCCGAATGACCATGTAAACTGCGGACAGTCCACCAATGATGTCATTCCGACTGCCGGAAAAATGACATCCCTGCGGCTTCTTGCGAATCTAAAAAAAGAGCTGCTCCGCCTGCATGAAGCACTCTCCATGAAAGCAGACGAATTTGACCACATCATCAAAATGGGCCGTACCCAGATGCAGGATGCTGTCCCGATCCGCCTCGGCCAGGAATTCCGCGCATACTCCGTAGCCATCATGCGCGACATTCACCGTATGG
>CAOJHI010000232.1 GCA_948436005.1 uncultured Lachnospiraceae bacterium | reverse complement strand
GTCTACAGAACCAGAAACGGAAGAGGCATCTACAGAGCCGGAAACGAAAAAGGCATCTACAGAACCGGAAACGGAAAAGGCATCTACAGAACCGGAGACAGAAGAGGTATCTACAGAACCAGCAACAGATAAACAATCTGTAGAACCAGAGGCTGGAGAAGCATTTACAGAACCGGAGGCAACAGAAGAATCTGTAGAACCGGAGATGACGGAAGTATCTGCGGACCTGGAGACAGACGAAGCAGCTACAGAACCGGAAACAGAAGTGCGGAGCACCGAGGCAATCACCGAGGCAATTTCAGAGGCAATTACGGAGAAAATGTCAGAGATGCCAGGACTGGTGCCAGTACCAGAGGCAATAGAGCAGTCTTTGCAGGCAGTAGCCTATGCGGCAGAAACAGCGGGCGCGATGGCAGCATATGAGGAAACTCAGGATGAGGAGACAGCACCGGAGGTATCTGGTGATGTGATTGTCGGAGAAGCCTCTGGCCAGAGGTCTGCTGCAGAAGATTCAGACAGCTCACTTTTGTTTGACATTGATGAAATCGAAGTAGTTGATTTGTCTGTAGGAAGCTATTATGCAAACAGTACTGCGGGAGAAGCCTTGACAGAGACAGCAACCGAAGCGGTAACAGAAAAAGTGACTGAAGCAATCACGGAAGCTGTGACCGAGGCCACGACCGAGGCCGTAACAGAAGCTGCAACAGAGCCGGTGACAGAAACAGAAACCGTTACGGAGGCAGTGACAGAAACAGAAGCCGTCACGGAGCAGGTAACTGAAGAAACAACCGAGGCAATGACAGAAGCTGCAACTGAAACAGTGACAGAAGAAGTAACAGAAGAAGTAAGAGAAGAGACAACTGAGGCAATAACAGAACTTATAGCAGAAGACGGAATTATGCTGATCGATGATGATGAATTAATGGAAAAGGCAGCAGCACCGGCAGATCTTTTGCCGAAAGCAGCGGGAGAGAAAGCCTATGAGACTGTTGTAACGATTCCGGATTCGCTGGCTTCGGATATTGCAGTGCAGGAAGAGAATGTGACAAAAGGCAAGTTCCTGATGATGGTTGACCAGGCACAGGATGACCATGTGGTAGAAGTGTTCTTCACAAAGAATGACAGTGCTGACGGCCCGACACCGGCGCCGAAGCCGGAAGAACTTCACAAGGTTGAGGTTGAGCTGGTTGGCGGCCCTGGAAACGTAGAGAGCGGGCAGGGATATTTTGCACCGGGCGACGATGATACTGTCACATGGAATGTCCCGGACGGATATGAGATACAGGGTGTTACGGTAAACGGACAGCCGGCTGAGGCAAGTGGAAATAATCTGCTTCTTGCAGGAATTGACGGGGACAAGAAGGTTGTGATTGAGCTGAAGAAAAAAGGTCCTTCCAATGATCCGATTCCGCCAACCTACAAGCAGGAGCGATTCACAATCGAGACACAGCTTACCGGCGGAGCAAGCGGTACGATTACCAACAGCTGTAATGTAGACGCAGGCGTTTCTAAAAAAGTGGAGTGGACTGTGAAACAGGTAGAAGGCCATGATTACAAAGTAAAATATGTAATTGTGGATGGTGTGGTAAGAACGGATCTTGTGACGGATGCAGCAGAGGGAAGTGTGGAGCTTCCGGCTAATGCAAATCACAGAGTAGTCGTTGTTATTGATGAAAAGATACCTGTCAATGTTGACACGGACGGCGACGGAAAACCAGATATCAACAAAGATACAGATGGCGACGGAAAGCCGGATGTCGATATTGATAAAGACGGCGACGGAAAACCGGATATCAACAAAGATACGGACGGCGACGGAAAGCCGGATGTGGATGTTGACACGGACGGCGATGGTGAACCGGATATCAACAAGGATACGGACGGTGATGGAAAACCGGATGTGGATGTCGATACAGATGGTGACGGAAAACCGGATATCAACAAAGATACGGATGGTGACGGAAAGCCGGATGTCGATATTGATACAGATGGCGACGGAAAGCCGGATGTGAATGTGGATAAAGATGGTGATGGAAAGCCGGATGCCAATGTCGATACCAATGGTGACGGAAAACCGGATCTGAATATTGATACGGATAACGACGGAAAACCGGATGTCAATGTTGATACAGACGGTGACGGAAAACCGGATGTGAACATTGATACGGACGGTGACGGAAAACCGGATACGAAGCTTGATGCAAACGGCGACGGTATTCCGGACGACGAGCAGCAGACAGAAACGAATCCGCCGCAGACGGAGCCTGAGACAGAAACAGAAACAGAGCCAGAAACGGAGACGGAGACAGAAAAAGAAAGTGAGACTGAATCAGGTGGTTCAAAAACAGCAGGAACATCGGGTACAGCAGGAACACCGGGTTCAGCAGGAACACCAGGCACAGCAGTAGCAACAGGAGACGATAGCCCGATCGCGATGTGGCTGATTGTCTTCGGAGCATCTTTTGGAGTACTTATCGCAGGGATGTATGCAGGCCTTCGGAAAAAGAAATACAATCATTAAAAAATGCTGCAACTGAAGCATTAGCAGTAGCAAAGGCTGAAGCAGTCGGGGAATGAAAATCTCCGGCTGCTTTTGCTTCCCGTATAGCACACTTTTGTTCTTGTGTTTCACTTGGTAAAATGGTACACTGTTTTTATCCGGAGTATGGCAGAGGGAAGGTTTGAAGCGCATAATAAAAAGTGCATTCTGCGTATAAAAATCTCCGGGTAAATTTTATGCCGTGGAGGGATACTGTATGGATAAAAAGCTATATGATTTAATGGACTGGGCAGGCGTGGAAGCAATTGTTTATTCGGAGGAAGATCATCCCGAGAAATATCTGGGACCACATCAGACAGACGATGGTATTACAATACAGGCATTTTTCCCGGACGCGGTAAAAGTCTGCGTACAGGTGAAAGATAATGGGAAGGCTTATCCGATGGATATGGAGGATGAAGCAGGATATTTTGCAGTGCTGCTTCCGGGAAAGCAGATTCCGGAATATTCCTATCTGGTTACGTATGAGGATGAAACTGTGGAGGAAAAGCAGGATGCATACGCATTCGCTCCGCAGATTACAGAAAAAGAAGCAAAAAAATTTAATGCAGGTATCTGCTATGATATATATAAAAAACTGGGTGCGCATCCTGTAACGGTAGGAGGAACCGAGGGTGTTTCTTTTGCCGTGTGGGCGCCGAATGCAATCCGTGTCAGCATTGTAGGGGATTTCAACTTCTGGGACGGGCGCAGGCTTCCGATGAGACGTTTTGGCGATACCGGAATTTTTGAACTGTTTGTTCCGGGCATTCAAAAGGGTGCCCTCTATAAATATGAAGTTAAGGCAAAGGGCGGGCTCACTTATCTGAAAGCAGATCCATATGCAAATGCAGCGGAGCTTCGTCCTAACACGGCATCGGTGGTTGCGGATCTTCATGACTTTACATGGAATGATGATGCGTGGATGGAAGAGCGAAAGAAACGCGATACAAAGAAGGAGCCAATGTTTGTGTATGAATTGCACCTTGGTTCATTCAAGAAGCCGGAGGATGGCCGTCCTTTCTATAATTACCGCGAGCTTGCTCCCATGATTGCAGATTACGTGAAAGAAATGGGATATACCCATATTGAGTTGCTTCCGGTGATGGAGCATCCGTTTGACGGTTCCTGGGGGTATCAGGTGACGGGGTATTATGCTCCGACTGCCAGATACGGTTCCCCGCAGGATTTTATGTATTTTATGAACTATATGCATGAAAATAAAATCGGGGTGATTTTAGACTGGGTTCCGGCGCATTTTCCGAGGGATACGCACGGATTGAGCAATTTTGACGGGACCTGTCTGTATGAGCACTTCGATCCGAGAAAAGGCAGCCATCCGCATTGGGGGACATTGATTTACAATTATGGCAGGCCGGAGGTATCCAACTTTTTAATTGCCAATGCATTATTCTGGAAAAATGTTTATCATGCAGACGGGATTCGGATGGATGCGGTCGCATCTATGCTTTATCTGGATTACGGAAAAAATGACGGCGAGTGGGTAGCGAACATCTATGGCGGCAATGAAAATCTGGAAGCTGTGGAATTTTTCAAGCATCTCAATTCAATTTTTAAGAAAGATGGAGACGGAGCAATTCTGATAGCAGAAGAATCAACTGCATGGCCGAAAATCACTGCTCCGGTTGAAGATAACGGGCTTGGGTTTGACTACAAATGGAATATGGGCTGGATGAATGATTTCCTGGCTATATGCAGCTGGATCCGTTTTTCCGGGCATATCACCATGGGGAACTGACCTTCAGTATGATCTATGCGTACAGTGAGGATTTTGTTCTTACGCTGTCGCACGATGAGGTTGTGCATGGAAAGGCTTCCCTGATTGGGAAGATGCCCGGAAAACGTAAGGCAAAGTTCGCGAATCTGCGTGCGGCTTACGGATATATGATGACACACCCAGGCAAGAAACTTTTATTTATGGGACAGGATATTGCGCAGTTTAACGAGTGGAGTGAGGAAAAGTCTGTGGAGTGGAATCTGCTCGACTATGAGGAGCATCGCCAGATGCAGACTTATATGAAAGCACTCATCAGGTTGTATAAAGAGCAGCCTGCGCTGTTTTGCAGAGATTATGATCCACAGGGCTTTGAGTGGATCAACAGCATTTCCGCAGATGAAAATATGCTTGTTTTCATGCGCCGGGGGGACAAGCAGGAGAACGATCTTCTTATTGTTGTGAATTTTTCACCTCTCGTATATGCAAAACACAGGATCGGAGTTCCTTACCACGGAAAGTTTAAAGAGATTTTCAACAGTGACAGCACAGAGTTTGGAGATCGGAAGAGCGTCGTGTAGGGAAAGAGTGTGCGCATATGTGTAGA
>CAOJHI010000231.1 GCA_948436005.1 uncultured Lachnospiraceae bacterium | reverse complement strand
AGAAAAGTCCTCTGCACCCGCATCGAGCGCTGTCATCATCAGGTCGTCTGCTTCCATCTCGCACTCTTCTTTATCGATGATGATCTGGCCTTTCTGGTCAAACATATAAGATACACATCCCTGTGTTCCGATACTGCCGCTTCCTTTTGTAAAAGCGTTTCGTACATTGGAAGCTGTTCTGTTCTTGTTATCCGTAAGCGCGTCTACAATAATCGCAATTCCGCCCGGACCGTAGCCCTCATATGTAACATACTCATAATTTACAGATCCAAGCTCACCGGCAGCCTTTTTGATACCTCTTTCAATGGTATCGTTCGGCATGTTGTTGGATTTCGCTTTTGCAATGATATCACGCAGACGGCTGTTGTTGGCCGGGTCTGATCCGCCCTCTTTTACCGCTACTGCAATTTCACGGCCGATGATCGTAAAGATCTTTCCCTTTGCCGCGTCATTTTTTTCTTTTTTGTGTTTAATGTTAGCAAATTTTGAATGCCCTGACATAACTGAATGTCACTCCTTTTCCTCTTCCTTAGATTTTGTTATTCTGACAAGACGTATCATCTTGTTTTCTACCTTTAATATCTGGAACAGATAGCCGTATGCCGTAATTTCAAATCGCTCTCCGTCCGCCGGAATCCGATCCAGCCTGGAAATCAGCAGTCCGTTCAAAGTATCATACTCCTCGTCTTCCAGAGTAATCTCAAGCGTATCCTTTACTTCACTGAGCGGAGCCATGCCATCCATCAGATAGCCGTTGTCCGCATCTCCCCGGATCAGCTGGACATCTTTATCGTATTCATCCTGAATATTCCCGACAATCTCCTCCAGAATATCTTCCATTGCCACAAGCCCTGCAGTCTCTCCGTACTCATCTACGACAATCACCATCTGCAAATGCTCTGCCTGCATACTGCGGAACAAAAGGTTAATGCCCCTCGTTTCCGGAATAAAACGTGCTGTGCGAAGCAGTCCCGGAATATCCTTAATCAGCCAGCTGTCGTATTTCTCCATTGTATGGAATTTCATGGCATCTTTAAAATGCAGAATCCCTGTAATATACTCAATGCTCCCGTCATATACGGGATAACGCGAAACCGGCTCGCCTACCATAAATGAAATCGCATCCCGCAGATTCGTGGCTCCGCTAATGCCGATAATGTTTTTCCGATGCGTCATGATATCGCCCGCATTTTTGTCATCCAGCTCAAAAATGTTCTGGATCATCTCTGCCTCTCTCGCATCAAGCACACCCTGCTCATGGCCTTCATTTACCATGGAGATAATCTCATCCTCTGTCACCTCCTGCTCGAGAGAACGAGGATCAATACCAAGCAGCCGCACACAAAGATCTGAGAGCGCTGTCATCACAAAGGTAAACGGCGACAAAAGCGCAAGAATTCTCCCTGCCAGACGATAACGGCGAGTAACCCAGCGCACAGCATTTTTACGTCCAAGCATCTCAGGTACGGAATTCCCTGCAAGATAAAACAGAATCATTAACGCCGGAAGCAGCAGCCAGGGAGAAACCCGCTCCGACAAATGGCTGCAGAAAAATCCTGCTCCAACATATGTAACAGCATGGAGCAGCCAACACGTATGCTTCAGCTTTGCACACTGATCGCGCAGCGCGGAAATCTCATCCGGAGGTTTTTCCTGCTCAGAAAAAGCAGGCTGCAGCTCCGCGTCCGATATATTGTGCAGCGCGGAAGCAAATGCAGTCATAATAAAATCAAATAGCAGTAAAAGAATTAAAAGTGCGGCCCCTGATAGGCACCCCGCATCACTATCCATAAAGTATATAACTCCTCCAAATTCGGAACCATCATCAGATACATTAATTCAATATAGCATTTTCCCTATCATTCGTCAAGAATTGAAATCCCCGGAAACTTATGTAATCAGTTCCAGACTCACCTGAAGTGCCTTGTCAACCCTGGAAAGCAGCGGCTCATCCAAATGACATACCCTGTCTCTGAGACGGCGTTTGTCGATTGTCCGAAGCTGTTCCAGAAGAATTACAGAATCCTTCACAATCTGATATTTTCCTGCTTCTATTTCCACATGGGTAGGCAGCTTCGCCTTATTCATCTTTGAAGTAATCGCGGCACAGATTACAGTGGGACTGTGTCTGTTTCCGATGTTATTCTGAATAATCAGCACCGGACGCACACCGCCCTGCTCTGAACCAACTACCGGACGCAGATCCGCATAAAAAATGTCTCCTCTTCTAATATTCACACAATTCACACTCCGATACAAGGATTTTTGTACTCTTTATATTCTCAGTATTTCCCTGTTTCTTCTGTATATACACCTATGTGAAATATTTTTCAGACAGTCTGATTCATTCAAAAATGATTCCGTTATTCTTATCTGATATATTTCCTTGGAACCCTTTTTCCGATATCGCAAACAAACTCATAAGGAAATCTTCCCGACAGCCGATCCAGCTCCTCCAACGTAATCTCCTCATCCTGATCACGTCCGAGCAGCGTCACCTCATCCAGCACGTGCACGTCCAGTCCGGTAACATCTACCATAAACTGATCCATACATACGCGGCCCAGAATCTTTGCCCGCTTTCCGCCCGTCAAAACATACCCTTTGTTGCTCAGGCTCCGCGGATATCCGTCTCCATAACCGACCGGAATTGTCGCAATCCTCATTTCTTTCTCAGCCGTAAATGTTCCGCCGTAGCTGACCGTGGTGCCTGGCCCTATTGTTTTCACATATACAATGTGAGATTTCAGTTCCATTGCCGGACGCAGTTTTACAAACTCCCGGCTCACCTCATCCGACGGATAAATCCCATAAATACTGATTCCGGCTCTCGCCATATCCATATTTGCCTCAGGAATTTCAAGAATCCCCGCACTGTTGGAGCAGTGTCTGACCAGGTTCTCAAATCCCCGTTCTTTCAGATCATCGCAAAATGCTGTAAACCGCTCTGTCTGAATCTTCGTAAAGGTTTTATCCGTTTCGTCCGCTTTTGCGAAGTGCGTAAAAACACCTTCTATGGAAATGTCCGGTAAATGGCCAATCTGTTCCGCCAGATTAACGCCTGCCCTGTCACAGGTTACGCCAATCCTGGACATTCCCGTATCCACTGCAACATGGACCGGAGCACAGACACCTGCTTTCCCGGCGGCACTGGAAAATGCCTGCGCCATTTCATATGTAAAAACAGCCGGACGAATACCATTTTCGGCCATCCACTCATAGTCTTCCTCAAAGGTATATCCCAGAATCAGCACCGGCTTTTGAATTCCGGCAGCTCTTAGTTCTTTAGCTTCCGAGACAGCTGCCACTGCAAACCCCCAAATATAATCATATGCCTCCGTCATCTGAGCAATCGGAACTGCACCGTGACCATATCCGTCCGTCTTTATAACTGCCACCATCTGTGTGCCATGTCTCAGATTCTCTTTCATATTTCTGAAATTTTCTGCAATTGCATCCATGTGGATGTATGCGGTAATCCTTCCGTGTTTTTCCATACCCTGCCCTGGCCTTTCTGCTCCTGTTTCCGGAAATCTGCCTGTTCTGTGTTTTTATCCCTGCTCTTTCTTCACTTTTTCTGTTCTTATTTCTGTACTTCTATTTCTTTGTTTTTATCTCAGTTTCTTAAATTTCAGTAGTTTATTCCTGACAATTTAATATTCGTTCACGCCTCTGCCTTCTCCACCGTCATCTCTGCCGCTTTCAGCACCACACCGACTTCCTCCGCAATGTCCCCGGCTAGCATACCGTACGCACTCTGTTTCCTGCACGCCTCATCTCCTGCAAGGCCATGCAGATATACTCCCACAGATGCTGCCTCAAACGGCGGCATTCCCTGGGAAAGCAGACCTAAAACAATTCCCGTCAGTACATCCCCGGAACCACCGGTCGCCATACCGCTGTTTCCGGATGTATTCACATATGTGCTCACTCCATCCGAGACAAGCGTTCTTGCATCCTTCAGGGCACAGACCGCCTTGTACTCTTTTGAAAACCTGCGTACTGTATTGACGGTATCCTTCAGAAATACTTCTTTTTTCGTATTGGTAAGCCGTTCCATTTCACCGACATGCGGTGTCAGAATCACCGGTGAAAGCGCCTTTTTCAGAATTTCTATCTCTTTAGTAAGAAGGTTCAGCCCGTCAGCATCAATCACCAGGGGCTTATCATACTGTGTAAGAACATAGGTTAAAATTCTTCTCTGTATCTCCCCGGTACCAAGTCCCGGACCAATCCCTGCTACGTCCGACCATGCCAGCGCTGTCTGCAGCTCCTGCTCCGGAAAGGAATCTCCGTCCCATGCAGTGACAATTGCCTCCGGCAGATACGTCTGAATCACCTGGCGGTTACTTTCCGGCGTAAAAACTCTTACCAGCCCGCATCCGGTCCGATACGCTGACCGAGCGGCAAGACATGCTGCACCGCTCATCCCTTTACTTCCTGCGATCAAAAGTACTTTCCCGTACGTCCCTTTATTGGAATAAGGCCTGCGCTTTGGAATGCCTGCCAGGTCTTTTTTCGTATAAGTAAAAACATCGGATGGATTTTCGTCTCCCGTAAAATAGCCTGCCGATATTCCAATATCCCGACAGACAATTTTTCCACAATAAGAAGCTCCCGGATATAACAGCTGTCCTATTTTGCGGTAAGCAAACGTTACCGTCAGCCCCGCCCGAACCGCTGTTCCCAATACCTGTCCTGTATCGGCAGACACACCGGAAGGAATATCCACTGCCACAATCTGCGACGGCTGTCGGTTCATCCACTCAATCAACTCAAAATAAGGCTCTTCTATTGCTCGGGAAAGTCCAATACCAAAAATGGCATCTACTATAGTAGTATATTCCCGCATACGGAAATTGGTGCTGATTTTTATTCCACAATTTTCGCAAATTTTCTTCTGAATCCTCGTTTCTTCCGATAAAGCCTCTTTTTTTCCGACAAAAGCC
>CAOJHI010000230.1 GCA_948436005.1 uncultured Lachnospiraceae bacterium | reverse complement strand
AGATTTTCTCAAGACGATCAGGTGACTGGAGTTCAGACGTGTGCTCTTCCGATCTAACAGCAGTCTTTGCTGTAACGTCAGAAGCATTCACGTCATTGGCAGCCTTGTACTTCTCAACAACAGATTCCGGAGCATTCACCAGATATGTCGGCACCAGAGAAGCAACACGGCTGATCGAATCCATGTCGCCATTGATCAAAAGCATGCCTGCAATACGGCTTACATAATCAAAGGAACCGGCTATGTAATTATTCAAAAATGTCGCGCCGCCATCTATACCGATTGCATAAATGTAACCGTAGCCGCCAAAATATTCGGCATCAGAATAACTTACATCATTTCCTTCCGCATCTTTGCCCCCTGCTTTCTGAGAGCAAATCGCTGTCTGTAATGCATAATAATTTTTCTGATCCGCAGCGCCAAATCCTGCCTCCGGATCTGCCGGAGTTACGAGAATTGCACTTCCGGTTGCCTGATCAATGAGATCTGTGACTCCAAGTTCCTTCAAATACTCCTGTGCAGCTGTTTTATCCTCAAAATGCTTGTCAGAGAATACGAGAATATTTGTATTCAGCCTGGCTGCCGCACGGCCGCCAAACAGGTTCGGTGAGCGGTACACATACGTTGTTCCTTCTGTATAACCATCCAATACTGGATGTGAAACATACATTTTCCCCTGATTTGTCTCCAAATCCTTTACAGCCTCCGGACCGCTGATCCGTGCCTCCTGAAGTGTTTCAAACGTTGCTTCATTCCCCTGGCTGCCTGAATAATTTAATGCCAGGGCATTTGGTGCAGTAATCATACTTGATGTCATAACCGCTGCTAAAGTTAATGCCAAACCTTTTTTCATATGAATCTCCTTTCTCTTTCCTGCATTCTATTCACGTTTCAATTTTTTACTTCCAGCTTTTGTTTTTCCTACTCCTTCCTTTTTTACATTCCCGTACACTATGTTGTTTTCACATTTTATCATCAAAAAAGCGGAAGAAAAATCAAGATAATTCCGTATTTTGTACTGTTTTTTCCTTATTTTTTTATATTTAATTTTTTTGTTCATTTTTTTCCTGAAAAATTGTATTTTTTTCCAAAAGAATAGTTATAGGTTTATAACTTATACTGTAAAAATGAACGCAAAAAAAAGGGAAAGCATATGCTTTCCCTTTCATTCGCTTAACCTGAAACTGTTAAAATCAGTTTCGCTTTTTCAATTGTTTCAGAAACAATCCTTACTCTTCTACCGGAGCCTCATCCTCGTATACGACATCTTCCTGTACCGGAGCGCTCTCCAGAGCTTTCATGCTCAGGCTGATCTTCTTATCTTCGCCATTGAAATCAACAACTTTTGCTTCAATCATCTGGCCAACACTCAGGATGTTGGATGGCTTGTCTACATGATCATGAGAAATCTGTGATACGTGAAGCAGTGCGTCTACACCCGGCTCCAGCTCAACGAATGCACCAAAATCTGTCATTCTCGCAACACGGCCTTCTACTACGTTGCCTGCTGCATACTTCTCAGCTGCATTCAGCCACGGATTCTGATCTTCAAATTTCATGCTGAGCGCAATCTTATCGCCATTGATATCTTTGATCAGAACAGTTACCTCATCGCCGACCTTGAATACCTTTTTCGGGTTCTCAACGTGTCCCCATGACATCTCGGAAATGTGAAGCAGTCCGTCTGCTCCGCCAAGATCAATGAATGCACCAAAGTCTGTGACATTCTTCACAACACCGTCTACTACATCGCCAACTGCGATTCTCTCAAAGAGTGCTTTCTGCATCTCTGCTTTCTTCGCTGCCAGCAGCTGCTTGCGATCACCGATAATTCTTCTTCTGCGCGGATTGAACTCTGTAATCACG
The DNA here is from genome assembly GCA_948436005.1 of uncultured Lachnospiraceae bacterium. Lineage (GTDB taxonomy): Bacteria > Bacillota > Clostridia > Lachnospirales > Lachnospiraceae > Choladousia. The sequence continues at coordinate 3,098 of CAOJHI010000230.1, read as the reverse complement.
AATTCAATTTCCTGACCTGCATACTTCTCAAGATTCTTCTCATACGTATCTGATACCAGGCTTGCCGGGATAAATACCCTTGCTTCCTCTACAACAACGGAAAGTCCGCCGGAGAGTACCTGTACAACCGGAGCGGTCAGCACTTCCTGGCTGTTGAATGCTTCCTCAAGTCTCTTGTTGCCCTTCTCTGCTGCAAGGCGCTTATAGGTCAATAATACCTGTCCGTCACCGTCATTTACCTTCAGTACCTTTGCTTCCATTGTATCATTCACCTGAACAAGTTTGCGAAGGTCAACGTTCGGCTCATTTGTATATTCACTTCTGGTAATAATACCGTCAGCCTTATATCCAATGTTTAAGATGATTTCATCTTCTTTGACATCTATAACAGTGCCTTCGACTACCTCTCCATTATGAATTGTTTTTAATGATTCTTCCAGCATTTGTTCAAAACTTAAATCTGGCATTGTTTTGAAACCTCCTCAATCAAATTATTTGGGGTCGATGCCCCTGCTGTAATACCTACGCAACCCCTGGATGGCAATAGCCGAATATCCAAATCTTTAAGTGTTTGTATATAGTAAGTATCTTCACATTCTTTTTGACATATCTCATACAGCTTGCGAGTGTTCGAACTGTGGCTGCCTCCGATCACAATCATGGCATCTGCCCGGGCCGCGATCTTGCGCGCCTCTGACTGCCGCTCTTCTGTAGCACTGCATATCGTATTCAAAATATCTATCCTATCATAACCCATTTTTAAAATAATTTCAACTAATTTATCAAATTTCTTGTAATTAAATGTCGTCTGAGAAACGATACAAAGCGGACTGCTTTTATCCGCACAAAATTCTTCTGCCTCTTTCTGTGTCCCGAGCACAGTTACTTTGCCGGTGCACCAGCCTTTGATCCCCTCTACTTCCGGATGCCCGTCATTCCCGATGATCAGCACGTCAGCGCCCTTTTTACTGTGTTCATAAACAATACGATGGATTTTCTTTACAAAAGGACACGTGGCATCCACCACATGCAGCTGTTTCTTTTCCAGAACCTCATAAATCCTTCTCGGCACACCGTGAGAACGGATAATTACGGTTCCTCCGGATATTGCCTCCAGGTCTTTTTCGTCCTCTATGATCTGCACACCGCGGTCGGCAAGCTCCCGCACCACTTCTTCATTATGAATAATCGGCCCATATGTATAAATCGGCCCCTGGCCCTCTTCCAGCTGCCGGTATACCTGATCCACAGCCCGTTTTACCCCAAAACAAAACCCTGCCGTCTTTGCTACAATAACCTCCATACTGTCTCCTTCATGCCAACACACCGGGGCAGACGCCCCGGCATTTTATCCTTCTGTATATGATTACATCCGTTCCCGTGTCAAAGTTACAATCCGTTCCACAACCTCTTCAATCGTCATATCAGAAGAATCTACCAGCACGGCATCCTCTGCCTGACAAAGCGGCGCCGTCTCACGGTGCATATCACGGTAATCGCGCTCTTCGATATCCTTTATTATTTCCTCTAACGTACAGCCTTGTCCGCGTGCCTGCAGCTCCTTATAACGTCTTGACGCTCTTGTTGCCACGCTGGCTGTCAGATAAATCTTAAGCTGCGCATGCGGAAGAATCATGGTTCCGATGTCTCTTCCGTCCATCAGCACGTCCTCCCGGCGGGCCAGGTCTCTTTGCAGATCCGTCAGCTTAGCACGCACCTGCGGTTTTGCAGCTGAGGCGCTTGCCATAGCGCTCACCTCTTCAGTGCGAATCAGACCAGAGACATTTTCCCCGTTCAAAAACACCTGCTGCTCCTCTCCTTCATATCCGATACTCACTTCACTTCCCGCAAGAGCGTCCATCAATTCCTGTTCCGCTTCCACCTCCGTTCCGCGGCGCAAAAGCCCAAGCGCAATAGCACGGTACATAGCCCCCGTATCTACATAGATAAACCCCAACTCTCTTGCCGCTCTTCTTGCGATTGTGCTCTTTCCTGCTCCTGCCGGACCGTCAATTGCTATATTAAAACTCACCTTTTTTCCTCCTGCTTCTATACAGCTGTTTTCTCTCTGACTGCTTTGCTCATAATTACGTTGTTTCTGATTGTCTTTGTTTTCGATTATTCCGGTGCTTCCATCCCTGCAGCGCTTCCTGCCGCATATCCGGTTGACCACGCGATCTGCAAGTTAAATCCTCCTGTAACTGCATCCAGATCAAGCACCTCTCCCGCAAAATAAAGGCCCTTTGCCAGTCTGGATTCCATAGTGCCCGGATCTATCTCCCTGATATTCACACCGCCTCTTGTTATAATCGCTTCATTATAGCCGCGAAGTCCGGTCAGAGTCAATGGGAAATGTTTTGTGAGCATCACAAGGCGTCCGCGCTCTTCCCTCGAAATGTCATGAGCCGGCTTGTCTGCCGGTATCTCTGTTCTCTGAAGCATGACCGGAATCATTTTGGCCGGAAACAGCGACGTCAGGATCGTTTTCATCTGCCTGTTTTTTCCTGCTTCAAATTCCCGCAGAATTCTGGCATCAAGCTGTTCCAGCGTCAGCGCCGGCTTCAGGTCAATATACAGCTGCAGCGGATGCTTCGCAAGCCTTGCCTGCACCACAGTGCTGGCTGTCAGGATCAGGGGACCCGTCACGCCAAAATGTGTAAACATCATTTCCCCGAATTCCCGATACAGCTCTTTCTTGCCGTCAAATACAGATACCTCAACATTTTTAAGAGAAAGTCCCTGCATCTGCGGCGCCCATGGCTCCTCTGTTTCCATCGGAACGAGCGACGCCGACAGTTCCGTAACCCTGTGGCCCGCCTCTGCGGCAAACCGGTACCCGTCCCCGGTTGAACCGGTTGTCCGATAGGAAATACCGCCTGTAGCAACGATCACTGCATCTGCTTCTATTTCCTGTCCGTTTGCCAGACGCAGACCACAGACGCGCTGGACACATTCTCTGTTTCTGTTCCGGCCCTTCTTTTGTTTCTTTGTATTTTCTGCATTTTCCGTATTCTCTGCATTTTTTATATTTTCTGCATTTTCTGCATTTCCTATATTCTCTGCATTTTTTATATTTTCTATATTTTCCGTATCTACCC
>CAOJHI010000229.1 GCA_948436005.1 uncultured Lachnospiraceae bacterium | reverse complement strand
AGTCAACAAGCTGGTCAAGCAGTTTGAGCAGAGCAGAAAGATGATGAAGCAGTACTCCGGACTGTTCGGAGGTAAAGCAGGTAAAAGAGGCAAGTTTAAACTTCCCTTTTAACATAATTCAACATAACTCTTATTAAATCTAAGGAGGTGAAAAAAATGGCAGTAAAGATCAGACTTAGAAGAATGGGCCAGAAAAAGGCTCCTTTCTATAGAATCGTTGTTGCTGATTCCAGATCCCCGAGAGATGGAAGATGTATCGAAGAAATCGGTACTTACAATCCGAACACAGATCCGAGCGAGTTCAAGATTAACGAGGAGCTGGCTAAGAAGTGGCTTGCAAATGGAGCCCAGCCGACAGAGGTTGTAAGCAAACTCTTCAAAGTAGCTGGCATCGAGAAGTAAGATAGAGGTGACTGAATGAAAGATTTAGTTGAAGTAATTGCAAAGTCTCTAGTCGAAAATCCGGATGAAGTAGTGGTTACTGAGAAGGAAAGCGGAAAAGCCCTTGTGCTGGAGCTGAAGGTTGCGCCATCTGACATGGGAAAGGTAATCGGAAAACAGGGAAGGATTGCAAAAGCGATCCGTTCTGTGGTAAAAGCAGCAGCATCAAAGGAAGATAAGCGTGTGATTGTGGATATTCTGCAATAGCATGATGCAGTGACGAACTGAGAAACAGCTTGGACAGGGAGACTTGTTGCAAGCTGTTTTCGTATCACTGTTTTGCTTTTTTGCTGCCGGGTATGCGAAGACAATTGGAGGAAGAATGCTGGATATATTACAGGTAGGAGCAGTGACGACCACGCACGGGATTGCGGGGGAGGTCAAGGTATTTCCGACAACGGACGACCCTGCCCGGTTCAAAAAGCTGAAACATGTGCTGATCGATACCAGGGATGGGAAAAAAGAACTGGAGATTATTGGGGTAAAGTTTTTTAAAAATATGGTGATTCTGAAATTCAAGGATCATAATAAAATTGAAGATGTCATGCCTTACAAAGGTAAGGCTCTGTATGTGACAAGAGAAAATGCAGTAAAATTGAAAAAAAATGAATATTTTATTGCAGACCTGATTGATATGGAAGTGGTTACAGAGGATGGAACATACCTTGGGGTGCTCACAGAGGTGCTTCAGACCGGAGCCAATGACGTATACGAAGTAAAGATGGAACATGGGAAAAGCGTACTGATACCGGCCATTCGTCAGTGCATTTTGGATGTGGATACAGAAAAAAATAAGATGACAGTACATTTGCTGGAGGGATTGCTGGAATGAATTTTTATGTAATGACGCTGTTTCCGGAAATGATTGAAAACGGGATGAACACCAGCATTACAGGCCGGGCTATTGCGAAGGGGCTTTTGTCACTCACAACAGTGAATATCAGAGATTATTCCGTGACGGGCAATGGGCGGATTGATGATTATCCGTATGGCGGAGGCGCGGGCATGGTGATGCAGGCTGAGCCGGTGTACCGTGCCTATGAATCTTTGCTGGAGCGCATAAAGAGCAGCCCCCGTGTTGTGTATCTGACGCCGCAGGGAAAGGTATTTCATCAGGCAATGGCAGAGGAGTTTGCCAGAGAAGAGGATCTGATCTTTTTGTGCGGACATTATGAAGGGATTGATGAACGGGTTCTTGAAGAAATTGCCACGGATTTTGTCTCGATTGGCGATTATGTACTGACAGGCGGAGAGCTTCCGGCAATGGTAATGATGGATTCCATTGCGCGGATGGTGCCAGGTGTGCTGAGCAATCAGGAGTCCGGGCAGTTTGAGAGCTTTCAGGGGAGCCTGCTGGAATATCCGCAGTACAGCCGCCCGGAAGAATGGCGGGGGAAGGCAGTGCCGCCAGTGCTGTTATCCGGGCATCACGGCAATGTGGACCGGTGGAGGCGTGATCAGTCCATTCTCCGCACACTGCGAAACAGACCGGAACTGCTGTCCGGAGCAGTGTTTGACAAGAAGGACCGGAAATACATCCGGGCACTTTTGCAGGATGAGCTTGAGGAGCGGCTTACGGAAGAAGAAAAGGGATTTTTGGCAAAACTTCTTGCATTTTAGAAAAAAGCATGATAGTATAAAAACGTTGTGAGAAAGAGATGGTCCTCTGTTACACAGCTCTTATTTCAGCCATATAAGGCTGTGCAGGGCTGTATGTCAGCAGGCAGCGTTCCTGTGGACATGTATTAAGAACATCCAGAATAGAAGGAGGCACACAATGAACGAAATTATCAAAAACATCGAAGCTGCCCAGCTTAAGGCAGAAGTACCGCAGTTCAATGTAGGCGATACCGTTAAGGTATACGGAAAGATCAAAGAGGGAAACCGTGAGAGAATTCAGGTTTTCGAAGGTATCGTGATCAAGAAGCAGGGCGGAAGCGTCAGAGCGACATTCACAGTTCGCAAGAATTCAAATGGTGTTGGCGTTGAAAAGACCTGGCCGCTGCATTCTCCGAGCGTTGAAAAAGTAGAAGTGATCAGACACGGTAAAGTAAGACGTGCAAAACTGACCTACTTAAGAGGACGCGTTGGAAAGAGAGCCAAAGTAAAAGAACTGGTGAAATAAGGAAGCATTCCGGGGACAATTTCATATGTGAATTGTCCCCATTTGCGTTTCCATTTAAGATATCATTGAGATATAAAGGAGTTTTCTGTGCGAAAAGAAAAAGTGAGAGTGGAGAAAAACAAATCTCAAAAAGAAAATAAGATTCTGCCTGTTCCGGGGAAAAAACGTTCTGTGATCCGCAATATTTTGCTCTGGACATTTGAGATTCTCGTAGTGATCCTTTTTGCATACGTTGTGGTATACTTTTTTGGACAGTCCCGTACAAACATAGGCCAGTCCATGGATGTCACTCTGTCCGGCGGCGACACGGTGCTTCTGAACTCTCTGGTTTATCAGCTCGGTTCACCGAAGCGCGGCGACGTGATATCCTTTAAACCAAATGGCAGTACAACGGGACATTCCAGTATCAAAAGGATTATCGGACTTCCACGCGAGACTGTTCAGATAAAAGATGGAATGATTTATATAAATGATATTGTATATCTTGAAAAAAAGAGTTATCCTGTAATTACGAATCCGGGGCTTGCCGCCAATCCAATCACGCTTGGCGATAAAGAGTATTTTGTACTTGGCGATAACCGCAACAACAGCGAGGACAGCCGTTTTGCGGATGTGGGTCTGGTAAAAAGCGAACATATCGAGGGTAAGGTCTGGTTTGTGCTCTCACCGTCTTCGCACCGTGGATTTTTGAAGAATTGAGAGGTGGCGCATGAATTATCAATGGTATCCTGGTCATATGACAAAGGCAAAGCGTATGATGCAGGAAGATATCCGGCTGATTGATCTTGTGATAGAGCTGACCGATGCCAGGGTTCCGCTTTCAAGCCGAAATCCGGATATTGATGAACTCGGAAAAAATAAGGCAAGATTGATTTTGCTGAATAAAGCTGATCTGGCTGACGAACAGCAAAATGAGGCCTGGGCAGCGTATTTCAGGGAAAAAGGATATTTTACCGCCAGAATCAACGCAAGAAGCGGTGCAGGGATGAAGCAGATTCAGGAAATCATACGTTCCGCATGCCAGGAAAAGCTGGAGCGCGACCGGAAGCGGGGGATTCTGAACCGGCCTGTGCGGGCCATGGTTGTAGGAATACCGAATGTCGGGAAGTCTACCTTTATCAATACGTTTGCAGGAAAGGCATGTGCAAAAACAGGCAACAAACCGGGTGTGACAAAGGGAAAGCAGTGGATCCGCCTCAACAAAAATGTGGAGCTGCTCGATACACCGGGAATTCTATGGCCCAAGTTTGAAGATCAGCAGGTCGGACAGAAGCTGGCTGTAGTGGGTTCGATCAAGGATGAGCTGCTGCAGACAGAGGAGCTGGCGCTGTGGATTCTATCTTTTGTGCGGCAGTATTATCCCGGTTGTCTGGCCAGAAGATACCAGCTTCCTGAGGCTGGGACAGATACAGATCTTCTGGAGCAGATTGCTTTTGCAAGAGGATGCCGTATGAAAGGCGGGCAGCCGGATGTGCAGAAAGCAGCGGCCTTGATTGTGGATGATCTGCGCAGCGGAAGGATTGGGAGGATTACACTGGAGTTTCCGGATATGCCGGAACCAAAAGAACAAAAAGAAAGTGGTGAATGATTATGAGCAACGAAAACGTTTCACAGGAAAACAGCAATAAGCAGGAGGAAGGTGCAAAAAAAACGGATTTGAAAAAAGAAATCTTCAGCTGGATTTTTTATATTCTGTTTGTGATTGCGCTGACTTATGTGATTATCACGTTTGTGGGACAGCGGACCATGGTAGATGGCCGTTCTATGAATGCTACACTGAATGACGGGGACAATCTGATTGTTGAAAAGCTTTCCTATCGGTTTGGTGATCCGGAACGGTTTGATATTATTGTGTTCCCGCCGCAGAGTGCTCCGAAGGAGCATTATATCAAAAGAATCATCGGCCTTCCGGGCGAGACGGTGCAGATTGATGCAGACGGCAAGATCTATATTGACGGAGAAGTCCTGGAAGAAAACTACGGACTTGAGACTATTCGCAATCCGGGGCGCGCAGCGGAGCCGATTACACTTGGGGATGACGAGTACTTTGTTCTTGGTGATAATCGCAACAACAGCAAAGACAGCCGTTCGGATGCGGTTGGCAATGTGAAGCGCAGCGCAATTACAGGGCGTGCATGGCTGCGGATCTGGCCGTTATCAGACATTGGCTTTTTAAAACATCAGTAAACGGTGGTGAAAAAATTTGCGTCAGAATAAGAAAAAAAGAAAAGGCATAGTGAGAGAGCTTCTGAGCTGGATCTTGTATCTGGTGTTCTTTTTTGGCGCGGTTTATCTCATTGTGCAGTACGTTGGCGAACGCACCGTAGTAAGTGGTGAGTCGATGTACCCGACTCTGAATGACGGAGACAGTTTGATTGTTGATAAGATATCATACCGGTTCGTGGAACCGGACCGGTATGATATTGTTGTGTTTCCATTCCGCTATCAGGA
>CAOJHI010000228.1 GCA_948436005.1 uncultured Lachnospiraceae bacterium | reverse complement strand
CATACGCTTGAAGCGAATCAGGATATCCTGCATCGTCTCGTCAAGCGCGTGTCCCATGTGCAGCTGCCCTGTAACGTTTGGCGGCGGGATTACGATTGTAAATGGTTTTTTGTCCGGGTTTGGCTCAGCATGGAAATATTTTTTATCGAGCCATTTCTGATAAAGACGATCCTCAAGTCCTTTCGGATCATAGGTTTTTGCAAGTTCTTTGCTCATGGTTTCTCCTCCTGATTGATTTTACGGACAGGTGGCCTCTCGCTTCGGCGCTGGGCTGCACCTCGATTACGCTTCGCTGTATCTTCGGCGCCTCGTGCGGCCTCTCGCTACCACGCCGGGCTGCACCTCGATTCCGCTTCGCTCCATCTGCACAGCACGCTTTCTCACTAGGCTCGAAAATACCTCGCCAAGTGTTCAATGTGTCGGTCGCGGGCTTCGCCCTATCAGATACAGGTAATGCGCTTCTCCCCGTGAGCAAGCTCCCGGTTATCAGCGCCTTCCCTGTATCTGGCACGGCTCATTGCCAACGCGCAAAAAAGCCCCCTGTATACGTCAGTATACAAAGGGCGAATGTCTCGCGGTACCACCTTTTCTTGCAGATTACTGTTATGCAAAACCTCTGACGGCTCTGCTGAACGAATCCGCATCTCCTGCTCCTGTAACGGGAAGTCCCGGAACAGCCTACGCGCCTGTGCGGTTTCAGCCATTCAGTTCAAAAGCTACCTTCCGCACCCGCCATCCCGGACCGCCTTTCAGCCGGTGAGCCGTCCTCTCTTTTGGCGCGCAGCGCGTACTCCTCTTTCTCATCACTTTTTCCGATCTGATGTGTTTAATCTTAACCGAAAAGGAGAATATTTGTCAAGTTTTTCTTTTGTCTTTATCTACCTGCGCCCAGTTCACATTTTAATGCTTTGTCCTTTTTATAAATTTATCATGCAGAACCAGATTTTAACGGCCAATATCATTCACCTGCTGTCCACTCTTTCCGTATTTATTTTTTCTTTTTTTAATAACCAGCTGATTACGCATTGGTACAGTCAGGAATTAAACGATCTGCTTAACTTTGTTTCTGACATAAGCGCACAGACAGACTGGAACACATCCGGCATAACACTGATCCACGCTGGACTGCCGTACTTTCCCACCGAACCTGCTGCTCTTCCATAAAAATTTTCCATCAATGCAAAGAGGCTGCCGCTTTCGATTTTTCAATCGTCAAGCAACAGCCTTTTTGTCAAAACCTTATTTCCGCATTATACCTGTCTGTAAGTTCTTCACTTCATCAAGAGAGAGGCCAACATATTCAGCAATTTTTTCGAGGGTTAAAATCCCATCGGCTATCATTCGTTTAGCCGTATCAATCATAGCCTCTTTCCGCTCCTGGGTACGCATATCCTCAATTACCTTACACATTTCGCTCACCCCTTTCGGATTTTCTTTCAAATACCTTGTGCGCTCTGCCATCAGCTCAAAATTCATTTCATCGGCATCGGTACAGTTGAAGTCGTGCATCAGCTTCCCAATGTCAGAGACTCCTCGATATTCTCCATTTACATAAAGAATATGTTCTCCATCTTCAAACGGTTTACCTGTGTCAAGATTAATCCGTTCAATCGAATATACCGGCTTGCCTGTGATGATACGCAATACTAATTCAGCAAGAGGAATATTATCTTTGAACAAGCAGCGCATGAAATCATCGTCTATTGGACGTAGGCCACGCAATCGCTGTAAATCCTCCTGGCGTTTCTGTTCTTCTGTTGTCAAAAGCGTCACCAACTTTCTACAATAGACCGCACATCAATTTATTTATGTTTAGACTACCATAAATCACTTCTCTTTTCAAGGATTGCGTAAGTTTACTGTCGGAATAAATGGGTTAGAGTTCACCCTGGATGCTCAGATATAGTATCTGGCGAAGAATCTTATTCCAACTTTACTTCATGATTCATTTTTTTGCAAGTCCCCTCCTGCCACTTTCTATCTGCCCCTCCGGCAGTGCATCTCTCAGCCGTTCCACTATTTCACAGAATTCTGCCTTAGATATGCACTTCACCTAAAATATTTCTATATTCCATAATTTCTTGTCATTTTTGCACAATTCTGACAACCTCAATCTTCAAACCTGCTCTTGACAATCATATGTTTCGATGTTAGTATGCTCTGTGAACATTTCACATTGTGAACTTTTTTATATCTTGTTTGTATCTTGTATGAAACGTTTTCTGTCAAAGACGCTCGTATTAAGACTTTTTCAGGAGGATCCCTGCTTTATGGAACATCAGAATGAAGAGCTGCTAAAAGCCTGGCTTCGACTTTCTGTCGGAATCAACAATGAAAAGCTTGTACCCGATATGCCCTACAATGAAGCCCTGATCTGCAACATTCTTTACTGGAATATGACAGAGCATCCGGAGAATAAAATGACAGCCACACAGCTCTGCCAGCGGACGCGCATGCTGAAATCGCAAATGAACCGCACATTAAACAACATGGAACAAAAGGAAATCATTATCCGGGAACGGTCAGAGACAGACCGCCGTCACGTTTTTGTCCGGCTGAATCCCTCACAGCTCGGCGCATATCAGAAACAGCACCGGAAGATATTAGATATGATTGATCTCATGATAAATAAAACAGGCCCCGAAACGGCTCAGCAGGCCATTTTGATTTTTAATCAGCTGGCAAATGCTGCAATGGAGGTGTGGAAATGATTCGAATCTTAGTAGACTCCGCTTCGGATTACACCGTAGCGGAAACAAAAAGGAAAAATCTTGAGCTGGTGCCAATCAGCTTTGTCATTGGTGAACAGACTTACACAGATGGCTATGACTTAAGCCGTGACGGCTTTTATGAGCTGCTCCGGGAAAGCGGCAATTTTCCGACAACCTCACAGCCCTCTCCGCAGTCCTTTCTGGAAATCTTTGCCGATGTAAAGGAAAAAGGAGATGAGCTTATCTGTATTCTTCTTTCCTCAGCACTCAGCGGTACCTATCAGAGTGCTGTACTGGCAAAAAATATGGTGGAATATGACTCCATTTATCTGATCGACTCTCTGTCTGCCACCTACACCATCAAAATCATGGCAGATTATGCATGTACGCTCCGGGACCAGGGACACACTGCTCATGAAATCATACAGGCAGTTGAACATCTCAAATCCCGTGTAAAAGTACTGGCAGCTCTCGATACCCTCGAGTATCTCGGCCGTGGAGGCCGCATCAGCAAAACTGCGGCTGCAATTGGAGACCTTGCCAACATCAAACCGATTATTACAATCAATGAAGCCGGGAAGGTAGATATCCTCGGAAAATGTCTAGGAAAAAACAAAGCCATTGCCGCAATCCTCAGACATTTGCAGGAGACCGGGACAGATTCCGCATTTCCCATTTATCCGATTTATTCCTATGGAACAGACAATTGCGAAACCATGCAGAAAAAGCTGCAAAAAGAAGGCTTCCAAATGAACGAAATGCTGCAGATCGGTTCCACGATCGGATGCCATATCGGCCCCGGAGCCTTTGGTATTGTCTTTGTCAGCGCAGACTAAAAGGAAGCTATGCTCTGTTATAACCAATTCGAGAATGATGAAACGGCTGAAACAATATCAGAATCATTTTCTACATTGATTAGAATTATGGGCACATTGGGTATTTCTGAGCTAAATGCCTGCCATCTAATACAGACATTCAGAGGTTTTTGGCAAGGATTCTCTCAGCTTGTCAATCCTGGAGCTTTTGGAAATCCTATTTCGATTAATGACAGTTTTGAAATTTCATTAAATGTTATTATTGAAGGAATGAAATCGTTTGAAGGGAAGTGAAACTGTGGCGAAAAATAATAAAATGTTTGTATATGGTTTTTTGATTGTATCGGTATTACTATGGGCAGCCGTATCCGATGCATGGGGATATTCAGAACATTTACCCACAAGCTTACCGAATAATTGGAATTGGTATGTTTATGGCTATATAAGCAGATTGGTATGGGCAATGCCTTTTGCTTTTTTGATAGCAAGGGACAAGCATAAAGGTGTATTTTCACCAAAAGAAGTGTTTGGATTTCATTTTCATTGGAAATCCTTTTTGATGGTACTTGCGCTCAGTACACTTTATGTATTGTGCGGAATGCTTTTCATTCATGGCAGTCTGTGGATTAACCCTGATTTCATTTTTTTGCAGGAGTTATCAAGATTTTTGGTCGTAGGATTTGTTGAGGAATTAGTATACCGTGGTTTTGGGCTTAATATGCTATCCAATTTTTCAAGTGGAAAAACAGCAAATATTGTATCGAGTTTATTTTTTGCAGCAGTACATATTCCCGCATATTTCATCCATTGGCATTACGACGGTATGTTTTTGCTAACAGAAATGATAACACAAGTAATATCTGTTTTCATATTCGGTTTAATTCTGGGTATGGTGTTTATAAAAAGCAAATCTATATGGCCTTCGGCAATCATTCATTTTTGGTACGATTTTTCTTTTATTTTGTTCATTGGATAAAGGGAAACAGCGGAGGTAAAATATAGCTATGAAATCAGAATGGATACGCTGCCCCATTTGTGGCAGTAAAACCCGTGACAGAATTAGAAAAAATCCCGACGCTTTAGACCCAGAGCCGATGAATGAGTGAGCAGGTGTGCCCCATATGGGTCACACCTGCTCCATTTCTGTCAGATATTCTTCAAATACATCCAGCGCTTCGTGTATTGGCTTTGGCGACGACATATCGACATCACAAAGCTTCAGCAGATCAATCGGATCCATAGAACTGCCGCCACTCAGGAACTTTTTGTACTTCTCCACAATCCCCGGTTCTCCTTTCAGTATCTTGCTGCTGATCGCAATCGCTGCCGCAAATCCGGTCGCGTACTGATATACATAAAACGGCGTGTAAAAATGTGGAATCCGAGCCCACTCATAGGCGATCTGCGGATCTGAGACCATGGCTTCGCCAAAATACTTTTTATTTAAGTTCAGATAAATATCACAGAGCTCCTCTGCTGTCAGGACACCGCCCTCTGCCACTATGTT
>CAOJHI010000227.1 GCA_948436005.1 uncultured Lachnospiraceae bacterium | reverse complement strand
CACTGGCAGTTTTTCTGTTGTTCGTAGTAGTTATCGTTATGCTGGCCGGTTTTTTCAGTTTTAACCGTCGTATGATTCAGGACATTCATCATTGTCTTGACGAAATGGCTGTAGCTATTGAAAATGATTTTAATCCGAGCGCCGAACCTCCTGGCTTTTCTATTGCGGAAATTTCAAAACGACGCGATGAAATTTCTGTACTGGCTCAGCGCATTACCTATTTATTAAATCAGATTCGTCTCCTGTTGGATCAGAAGATCCAGGAGGAAACTGCATCCAGAGAAGCTGTTCTTCTGGCTCTGCAGCATCAGATCAATCCACATTTCCTGTATAACACCATGGAAGTTTTTTCGGCACGGATGGAATTGGCCGGACTGTATGAGGAAAGCGGCGCTGTTTCGGCATTCTGCCGAATGCTGCGATATAACCTGAATACGAAAGATTTAATGTCCACCCTTGGAGATGAGATTAATCAGGTAAAATATTATATAGCAATTCAACGAATTCGCGATATTTCCTTTGAAGTAATATTTGACATTCCCGAAAATCTTCTAAAGGAGCGGGTAATTCGCTTTCTTCTGGAACCCTTTGTGGAAAACAGCTTTAAATACCGCGGTGCGGCTTGTCCTCTGCAAATATCCATTTCCGCCAAAATGCTTGATCATCAAATTGAACTGCTTATCCGGAATAATGGTGAGCCCGTTTCTCCCGAAAGAAGGAAGGAATTAAATGAACGATTTAAAAATGGTCCCGTTTCCGTCAAAAGCCATGGCACACGCGTGGGTCTGAACAATATTAATTCCCGTCTCAAGCTTTTCTACGGTGATCATCATTATATTCAGGTAGCGTGCGATGGAAACATTACCACCTTTCGATTTTTAGTTGAACGCCGTCCAAAAATGCCGGAGGAAGATTCTCGTTAAACGAATAAAATCAAACTGCAGAATTTCGAGTCGGAGAAAAGAGAGCACCAACAGCACTCTCTTTTCTCAAATGATCGGTCATCAGATACTATCGATTTCCGGGATAGGCAAATTTCAATCCCAGTTTTGCCTTATTGGCCTGGAATAACTCATTTTGATAGGAAATCAATTTGCTCAATCCAAGATTTTCCATCTCGTCCAGGGCGGCATCCAGTTCCGCTTCACATTGCTCGGCAGAAGAAGCAGTGATAATTCTTCCCAAGGCCTGCAGACGATATTCTTTGATGCGGGCCTGAATAGCGGCTTCATCGCTGCCAGCTTCCGGCGCCACATCCGCAAAGCACTTATCATCGTAAATTTCCATTCTGTTATCGTGAGTCATCAGGTATGTGTCACCCGCCCAAATGCCCTCATCCTGAGGATATGTGCCTTGAACAATCGTATAGTCGCTGGTCCAACCCATATCTCCGGCATATTTGGCAGTAAACTCTGTAGGGTTTTCATCTCTCAATGCCACAATTTCAGGATTTCTGACTACCTTTCCATCATCTCCCAAGGTCCATCCGCCAACCCCCCACTCATTATCCAGAGTAGCTTCTTTAGAATTCAGATAGGCAAACAAGCGAATGATTCTGTCAGGATTTTTTGCATCCTTATTGACCAGCGTGGCAGTCCATCCCATATTATTCTGAGCAGGAATGATGGATCTGTCATTATGCTCGCCGGTGAATTGTCCGGCATATTTCATAATTGCATTATGGTCACTGGCGTACAGACTCAATTTGGAATTGGACACATTTGTTTTGGCAGTAGAAGCAAACACCCGGCCTGCTGCAATTTCCTGCTCAAGCTGACTCTTATCCACTGTAAAGCTATCGTCGGTTAATAAACCTTCTCTGTACATTTGGTTAAATAAAAGTATAGCTTCTCTGTATTCAGGCGTCGTATAAATAGACTGAAAATTTCCTTCCGCATCCTCTTCATGAGCACCCAGCTGCTGCGCAATCTGAATGTCAGCGATATCAGAAAACAGAACCATATAGGGAACCACAGTCTGCCCATTATATTGGATATTCTTTTCTTTCACTGCGCGCAAAGCATTAAGAAAACCTTCCTTTGTCTGCAGATCATCAATCGTCATATCGATCTGACTGAGAATATCCTCCCGGACATAATTTTGATTATGTGTTTCGTAATAACCCTGATTGTCTGCAATATTATCATCACCATAATAATAACTGGCTATGGAATACCAATTGCCATCCTTGGCAGTATACCAATCGATCATGGACTGCGGAACCAGCAGATCCGGCGCATATTGCTCCATTAAAGGACCAAGAGGCTGTACCATTTTGTTATCTTCCAGCAGTTTCCGCTGGGTGGAATTAGCGTCCAGTGTAATAATATCCGGAAGCTTTCCGGTCTTGATCAGCATATTTAGTTTGTCTGTATCACCGGTCTGGATATCAATTTTCACGCCGGTCTCTTCATAGAGCTTTTTGTCAAAGAGATTATTTACCTCGTCAAATTTTTTTCCATACCAGTCATATGCCATAAACCAGGTAATCGTACAATCGGAAGTATCCTGTTTCCAGCTGGGACCGTCTGCAGCCTCCGTGTTTTCCGAACCACTTGAAACCGGTTCAGACGGTTGATTATCTTTGTTTCCGCATCCGGCAAGTACCGACAGGCTTATTGCCATTACCATTAGTATTGCTATCCCTTTCTTTTTCCTCATTCTTGTTCCTCCTTGTGTTTTTTAATTTATGGTATCATGAAAATCAGCCCTTCACTGATCCCATGGTTACGCCCTTTACAAAATACCGCTGTAAAAACGGATAAATACTAATCACAGGCAGTGCAGTTACCACCATCGTAGCAAGCTTAACCACCTGGGGCGTCAATGTTGCCGCCTGATCCGGAATTGCAATGGTTGCTGCAGAGCCCAGTCCTCTGGATACGGACGGATCAGTGATCACCTTTTTCAAAAACAGCTGAATCGTCTGCAGCTCCTGCGAAGATGTATACATCATGGAATCAAAATATGAATTCCAGTGGGTTACTACCGTAAACAAGGCAATGGTTGCCAGCACAGGCTTGGACAAAGGCAGAATCATCTGAAAGAAAATTCTGTACTCACCAGCTCCGTCAAGCTTTGCAGATTCGATCAGTTCCCCCGAAAGCTCCCGCATAAAGGATTGAATTATAATCATATTATAGGCACTGAACATTGTAGGAATAATATATACCAAAAAAGAATCATACAAATTCAGGTCAACAATCAAAACAAAATACGGAATCAGGCCGCCACTGAAAAACATTGTCAGCATAATAAAAGGAATATATATCCTTTTTAACTTCAGATTTGGACGGGTAATGGCATAAGCCGCCATTGCTGTACACAAAACACTGGTCACCGTACCAATCAGACATTTCAGAATGGTTATTCCGAACGCATTCAAAATAGCTCTGTCCAGAAACACTGCCTTATAATTTGCCAACGTCCATTTTCTCGGCCACAAAAATACACCGCCCCGAAGATAATCCATTCCTTCATTTAAACTGCCGGCTATACAATACCATAATGGATAAATCATAACGAATGCCAAAATCATCATAATAAAATAATTTATCCAATCAAACGCCGTATTACGGTTTAAACCCACATTTCTTTTTGATTTTAACGTATGATCCACTCGCATATTCAGAATAATCCCCTTCCAAGTGTCTTCTTTGATGTACGGTTGGCAATCAGCATCAGTGTTACAGACATAATAGATTTTAGAAGACCGACCGCTGCAGCATATGAATAACGGGATTGCGCAATACCTATTTTGTATACATATGTATCCAAGGTTTCACTAAAGGCAAGATTTAAAGAATTTTGAAGCAAAATGATCTGCTCATATCCGGTATTTAAAATGGAACTGATTTGGAATATCAGCATAATGACAATGGTACCTGAAATACAGGGAACCGTAATATACCACATTTTATGAAACCGTCCGCATCCATCTACTGTGGCCGCCTCATACAACTCCTGATCAATTCCCGTGATTGCCGCTACATAAAGAATGGAACCAAATCCCACAGACTTTATCACACTGATGATGGTATAAATCGCATAAAAATAACTTCCCCTTGCCATAAAATTTATGGGTTCATCAATGATACCCATTTTAAAAAGTGTTATACTGATTACACCATTGGGCATCAGCATTTCCAACACGATACCACCGAAGATAACCCAGGAAAGAAAATGCGGAAGATAAGAAATAGTCTGAATCGTCTTCTTAAACTTAACATTTTTTATTTCATTAATAAACAAGGCCAGTAAAATCGGAGCCGGAAAAGAAAAAATCAATGCCAGGCCATTGAGCATTAACGTATTACGAAGTACGTTTGACAGTGCCGGATCGCTGAAAAATTCTCTGAAATATTTCAATCCCACCCATTCCGCTTCCATAATATTCGTTATCATGGTGTAATTTTTAAACGCAATAATGATTCCATACATGGGAATATAACAAAAAATAAAGCAAAGAATCAGCCCAGGCCAAATCATTGTCTGCATTTGAAATTGATCATTTGCAAATAAATGCCACCACTTTTTTTCAGTACGTCCAGCCCGGTTTGTTTTACGCTTTTTTACTTTCTTAATAGATGTCATACAATATATCCTCTTTTCTCTCTGCTTTACCCAGTATATACCTTTTTATTCGTAATAATACATAGCAGAAGTTACGATTTCATAGCGGTTTTTGTTAATTTTTTAAAAATAATCCATCTTACAAAAAATCTGTTTATGCAATACATAAAATTGCGGAAACAACCGCTTTCCATTACTCCCTCACCTTTGCAAAAAATTGTCCCTGTTTCCGTTACTGCCAGTTCTGCTGTCATGGCATCCTAATCTCAGTATACAACACAGTCCCGAATTATTTCCGGCTGCCATTTCCCAGCCTGCTTTTTCCTTGCACTTGCCTTTTTCTGATTTTCACGAAAAGTTTTCAGACAACAAAAAACCCGCAAACACGAATGTTTACGGGCTTTTTGTTGTCATCTCTTTGACACCTTGCACTCCCCGAGTAGGGCTCGAACCTACAACAACTCGGTTAACAGCCGAGTGCTCT
>CAOJHI010000226.1 GCA_948436005.1 uncultured Lachnospiraceae bacterium | reverse complement strand
GTTGAATCGGATAAAATATCCCTGATCGTGTCTGCAGACGGGACAGATTTCAGGCGCTTTGGTGCCTCTGAATACAAATCCACAGTTCAGGCACATCCATTCCTCTTCCACATCCGATACAAACAACCGTCCCTCTTTCAGAAGCTGAGCAAATCTTCCGAAGCGGTCTCCGTGAATCTTTTCCACCTCCGCAATCTGATGAAAGACAGCTGCAATTTGGTCAAAGCCTTCCTCTCTGGCCTTATCTCCGAAGTTCTTGTAGACATCGTCATGTTCTTCATACTCGTTGTGCTGAGCCATGGAGAGCAGATCCACCACGTTGTCCGAGAGATCCACGGGATAGCCTCCGTCAATCAAAATATTTTTTCCGGCCATCTCACGCAGATGGTTATAAAAAATCTCCGCATGTTCCTTCTCCTGAGAGGCAGTAAAGGCAAATACTGCGCTGACCACATACATTCCGTTCTTTTTCGCCTGAGACGCGGCAAAAGTATAACGGTTTCTGGCCTGGCTCTCCCCTGCAAAAGCCCTCATCAGATTATCCTTTGTAATGCTGTTCTGAAATTCTGTTGCCATTGTAATTTCTTCCTTTCTTTTTCACTTACGGAAAAGTTCCTTTTTTGAACCTAACCACAGTATCTCCGAAATTTTCCAAAATATAATTTTCTATTGTCTTTCCCTGCTGAAAAAGCTAAAATATAGATAATATTCCGGAAAAAGAAAAACCCGAAGAGGCCTGCGGCTCGGGCGGCAGGTTGTAGAAAGGCATGGTAAGACAAGATGAAACTGCAACAGGTATTAAGCTATGTGCGCAAGGCAATAGATGACTATCAAATGATTGAAGAGGGAGACCGGATCGCCGTCGGCATATCCGGCGGTAAAGACAGCCTGACGCTGCTCTACGCACTCCATGGCCTGCGGCGCTTCTATCCCAGACATTTTGACATACACGCCGTCACCGTAGACCTCGGATTTGAAAATCTGAAATTGGATGCCATAAAGGCTCTCTGCGCAGACCTGGAAACAGAATATACTGTCGTAAAGACCGATATAGCCCAGATCGTTTTTGAAGAGCGTCAGGAAGAAAATCCCTGTTCCCTCTGTGCAAAAATGAGAAAGGGTGCACTGAATCAGGCAATTCAGGCCGCCGGCTGCAATAAGGTTGCCTATGCGCACCACAAGGACGACGTGGTGGAGACCATGTTGATGTCACTGATCTTCGAGGGACGTTTTCACACCTTTTCTCCCGTCACTTACCTGGACCGCACAAATCTTACGGTCATCCGTCCGTTGCTGTATATGAACGAGGCAGACGTGGTCGGGTTTGTCAACAAATACCAGGTTCCTGTCGTCAAAAGTCCCTGCCCGGCAGATGGACATACCAAGCGGGAATATGTAAAAAATCTTCTGCGAAATCTGAATCTTGAAAATTCGGGAGTCAAGGAAAGAATGTTTACCGCAATACAAAACAGCAATATGAAAGGTTGGGAATCAGACAATGGCCGCAGTCAGACAAAATAATTATCACGAGGAGCAAAACAGACAAAACATCCTGAAGATGCGTGCCGTGCTGGAAACCCTCCCCTCCTTCTGCAAAACCTATTTCCGAGGAATTGAGGAATATACCTCCAGCCGAACCAGACTTGCCTACGCATATGATCTGCGGCTTTTCTTTGAATATCTTCAGGAGCACAACCCTGTCTGTGCAAAGCCGGAAATGAAGGATATCCCTCTGGAAGTGTTGGATCGGCTGACACGCATTGACATTGAGGAGTATCTGGAATATATGTCTCTGTATGAAAAGGAAGGCAGGGAAATCACCAACGACGAAAGGGGAAAGGAGCGAAAGCTGGCAGCTCTTCGCAGCCTCTATAACTACTTCTACCAGAGCGAGCTGCTCAAAAACAATCCGGCTTCTCTGGTTCCCATGCCGAAAAAGCATGAGAAGGAAATCATCCGGCTTGAGCCAAATGAAGTGGCAATTCTGTTGGATCAGGTGGAGGACGGCACAAAACTCACCAAAAAAGAACTGGAATATCACAAAAAGACCAGAGTGCGGGACGTGGCGCTCCTCACTTTACTGCTGGGCACGGGAATTCGTGTGTCGGAATGTGTGGGCCTGGATATTCAGGACGTAAATTTTGATGTGGGCGGAATCAAAATCCGGCGAAAGGGCGGCTACGAGGCAGTCATTTATTTCGGAGAAGAGGTGGAGACGGCTCTTCTGGATTACATGGAGGAACGGAATCATATCATTCCCATGGAAGGACATGAAAACGCACTGTTCCTGTCACTTCAGAGCCGGAGAATGGCCGTGCGTTCCGTGGAAAATCTGGTCAAAAAATATGCCTCCCGGGTGACAACCCTGAAAAAAATTACCCCACATAAACTCAGAAGCACCTATGGTACTGCACTGTATCGCGAGACGAACGATATCTATCTGGTGGCCGATGTGCTGGGACACAAAGATGTAAATACCACCAGAAAACACTATGCGGCTCAGGCGGACGAACGACGCCGCAGCGCCGCAAATGCGGTTCGCCTGCGGGAAAACCCACCGCAGGCCCGCGATTGAGAACCGGAGCTTTCAGACAAGCAAAGACTGTACTTTTATAATGTCTCGTTTGCTTCCGGTTCCCACCCGGCAAACCGCAATGTCTGTTTCTGAACAGTAATGTCTGTTCCTGCATTCCGATCTCACTCGATATACTCCGTGGAATAGTAGGGAAAGACCAGAAGCTGTCCCGCAAAAACCGCTCCATCCTCGTCCAGATGATTGATGCGTTTCACCTCTGCAAGATAACTGTTTTTATCTTGGTAAATGCTGTAGTCAATATATCTCTCTGCCATCTCCCAGAGACTCTCTCCCGCTTCCACCGTAACCCCTGTATAATACTTGAAGCCGCTGCTTGCGCTGGTCCGGATGGTGCTGAGGAAAATCGCGGCAGTGAGTACCACGCAGAAGACAGCTGCGGCTGCGGCGGACACCGCAACGGCCTTTCTCCTGCGTGCCCGGCGCAGCCGAATCGCACGTCTGCAGCTCCGAAGCTCTCTGTCGCTCATTTTCCGGATATTCCCGCAGGTATTCCTTCTCCGTTCATCCTGTTTAGTTTGTTTTATCTGTTCTTTTCTCTGTTGTTTCATCTGATTTTTCACCTGTTGGTTCATCTGCCGTTTCGCTGTTGTTTCATATGCTGTTTCGCCTGCTGGTTCACCTGTTCTTTTGTCTGATATCTCGCCTGTCTGAACACCGTTCTTCCATATCCGCAACACACTCATACGTTCGGAACATCTGTTCTTAAATGGATTATAGTACAGGAACGAACGTTTGTCAACAAAAATCGAACATATTTTTGGAATATATGTTTGCTTTTTTCAGACAGTTGTGTTACACTGATACTATAAAAAAGGAGGTAACAATATGGGTTCTGGAAAAATCACACCGAAACAGCAGGAAATTCTTGATTATATTAAAGAAGAGATATTGAAAAAGGGATATCCTCCCACAGTCCGGGAGATCTGTGAAACCGTACATTTAAAGTCTACTTCCTCCGTACATTCCCACCTGGAGACGCTGGAGAAGAACGGCTATATCCGCCGTGACCCCACAAAGCCCAGGGCCATTGAGATCTGCGACGACAGCTTTCAGATGGTGCGGACGGAGATGGTAAGCATTCCTGTGGTCGGCAATGTAGCAGCCGGACAGCCCATCCTTGCGGAAGAAAATATTCAGGATTATTTTCCGATTCCCGCCGATATGGTTCCAAAGGGGGAATCCTTTATTCTGAACGTGCGCGGTGAGTCCATGATCAATGCCGGCATTTTAAACGGCGACAAGGTATTTGTAAACGCCTGCGGAACGGCTAATAACGGCGAGATCGTCGTTGCATTGATCGACGATTCTGCAACGGTTAAAACATATTATAAGGAAAACGGCTACATTCGCCTGCAGCCGGAGAACGATACCATGGATCCCATCATCGTGGAAGACTGTCAGATTTTGGGCAAGGTTTACGGCGTACTCCGGTTTTTCCGCTGATTTTTCAGGAGCGGAAAATACGGCTGCGCGGAAAAGTCCCACCAGCCATATACCAGCCATGCATCAAAAGATATCTCACATACTGCAATTCCTGAACAGCAAAAAAAGGAAAATTTGCAGAATATAGTTTGGAATACAATATTTTTGAAAAATATTATTTTTGCAGACAAACGCATAAAATGCGAAAATCTGCAGATAGTAATACAGCCGGCTTTCTACAGCCGCGCAGAATGTGAGGTAGCTATGGGAAATAAATATCTGGACGGTACTGCTCTCACCATTGTAATTATTGGTGCAATCAACTGGTTGCTGATTAGTATTTTCCGCTTTGACTTGGTGGCCTTTGTATTTGGAGATATGTCCTGGTTTTCCAGAATCATTTACGCCATTGTGGGAATCTGCGGACTCTACCTTATCAGCTTCTATCTGCACCTGGGCAGCCGAAGTGAAACAACATCTTAATCCTTGTAAAATCTGAATGTGTGCGCTTTTTCGCACAGACAAAAGCCGGGTGGCATGTCTGACATACCGTCCGGCTTTTTGTATCCTTCCTTTTATTCCAGAGTCACAGGCTTTCCGTCCCGCCAGATGCGCTCCAGATCATAGAGAAGTCTGTTCTCCCTGTCAAAAATGTGAACAATCACATCCCCAAAATCCAGCAAAACCCAGTTTGCCGTGTCATATCCTTCAATCTGTTTCACAGGCATTCCGGCTCTGCCAAGGGTTTGCTCCACATGATCGCACAGAGCCTGGATCTGGCTCCGGTTGTTTCCTCCGGCAATAATAAAATAATCAGCAATCACAGATACCTGGCTGATGTCAATCACACGGATATTCTCCGCTTTCTTGTCCTCCAGCGCAGTTATCGCAAGTTTTGCCATTTCAAGTGATCTGTCTTTTTCCATATATCCTCCATTCTGTATTTCTGTGTTTTCGAATCTCCTCCGGTGCAGCCGGGGAACGTGGCTTTTTTCAATCCTCTAAAATTTTCAATGCTGAAAACGAAATCCTCCCGTCACTGCGGCTTATAGTAT
>CAOJHI010000225.1 GCA_948436005.1 uncultured Lachnospiraceae bacterium | reverse complement strand
GCAAAGCCCCTTGATATGGAGGTGTTAAAAGCGGTTATCAGAGAATGGAAATAGGTAAAAATGAAGCCGGCCGGAGGAGCTGAAAGGTTTGGCAATATTGGGATTTGCAGAACATGAAAGGGTTAATGTATGGGAAAAGGGAAAGGTAAAAAGCACAGACACTGGAAAATTGTGCTTCTGGCAGGAATGGCAGTGCTTGGAATGACAGGATGCGGGAAAAATAAGGATGCAGGTGAAAATCTGATTGTGACAGAAACCAGGGATGATAAGATTGTGAACTTGTTCAGCCCAATGGAGAAAACAAAACCAAATGCGGAAAATGTTGCACGGAATGCGTTTGACAAAACAATTGTGATGGCGGAAGAGAAACTGGGTGTTAAGGTGGCATATATCACCTACACGGCCGAAAACTATCAGGAAAAAACGTATGACGACGTGGCGCTTGAACGGGCGCGCAACGATATGGATGATATTTATCTGCTGAATCCGGATGTGGTTCAGGCCCTCGGGGAAGAGGAAAGGCTGCTGGATCTGTCGGAACTGGGCTGTGTGGAAAATTTAAGAGAAATTGTGAAAACGGCAAATACGGTAAACGGCAGGCTTGTGGGGATCCCACAGGAGGTTGTTGCGTATGGCCTGTTTGTAAATGTGGATATGTTTGAGCAGTATGGCCTTGCATTACCGGAAACGCCGGAGGATTTGCTGGAATGCTGTAAAGTGTTTCAGAAAAACGGGATCGAAACGCCAATCGGTGCAAACCGGTGGTGGCTGGAAACGTTTGTTTTTGCCCAGGCGTATGCAGATTTGTACAATGGAGGGAACATAGAGGCAGAAATAAAGGCATTAAACAGTGGGGAGAAAAAGTATAGTGATTACATGCGCTCCGGTTTTGAATTTCTTCAGAAGCTGATCGACGAGGGATATGTCGATGCAAAGAAAGCTGTTGTCAGCGAGGCAATTGAAGGAGAAGGGGAAGATTTTCTGGCACAGAAAACGCCGATTGTCATGGCATACTGGGGAGCGGCTAATTCTGAAACCGCATACGGGGCTCCGGATTTTAATATGCAGGTGATTGGATTTCCGAGCAGCCGCGGGCAGATGCCGGTTGTCTCTATGACGGGATATTCCGTATGTTCAGGAGCAGATCATGCAGAGGATGCGCTGAGTACGCTGGATGTAATTCTTTCAGACGAAGCGCTTCAGGTTTATGCGGACACAAACAAAGTGATTTCTTCCTCCAAAAATGTTGAGGTGGAATGTATTCCGGCATTGAAGCCATTGAACGATAAAATTAAAGAAAATGTTTACGTTCTTGCAACAAATGCGGGAATGAAGGTAGAACAGTGGGGGAATACGTGCCTGATCGTGCGTGATCTGCTGAACGGTGCTACCGTAGATGCGTGTATGGAGAAATTTGACAGGCTTCAGGAGGCAGCCTTGAAATAGGGATTTTATGGAAGATGCTGCCATTCGTGACAATTAGGAACCACTGATGACAATCGAATTGAATGTAAAAATACGGTGTGCTATGATGACGTTACTTCAGTTGGCCGGGTGAATTTTCCGGTTGGCAGAGGCAGCGTCATTGAAACTTTGCGCGAAGTTTTCAACAGGATAGAACCAGTAAAACAATTCATAGAAAAGAAAAAGGTGGTAATCTTATGAAGAAATTTCCATTAGCGCTTGCGATGGCAGTGGCTGCGAATGCGATGTGTGTTCCGGCTCTTGCAGCAGAGAATGATTCAGTAATCAAAGAAAGCTCCTCCGGTTTTTATTATATCGAAGCAAACGGCGAACAGGTTCGCCTGAGCAACAAAAGTGCGGAAGGATTTATCGAGGCTGACGGCCTGTATTTCCGTGACCTGGACAAGGACGGAGAGCTGGATGTTTATGAGGACTGGCGCCAGGATCAGGAAGCGCGTGTACAGGACCTTCTGTCCCAGATGACAGACCAGGAAAAAGCAGGCACGCTGATCTTCTCCTGCGTATTCGGAAGCAACGGAAGCACGGTCAGCAACCTGACCAATGACATAGAGGACCGCGGAAATGTATCTGCAACAGGTACTCCGTATGTGGATGATCCGGAAACGTGTCTGTATTCCACAGAATCTCTTGTAGACGTAAACGGAACGAATATCGTACCCATGGCTTACCAGATCAAGGGAACAAATGTTACAACCTTTATCGCAGCATTTACCGGAAATCCGAAAGACCAGCTGGATGTATTTAATGCAATCCAGGGTATTGCAGAAGAAAACCGCCTTGGTATTCCGGTTGTATTTTCCGGAGACCGTTCCTACAATACCTGGGGCGGCATGATCGATATGCCTCACTATGCATTCGGTGTAGCCCATGACGAGGAGCTTCTGTACAACCTTGTATCTGAATACTCCAAAGAGTCCGCAGCCCTTGGCTATCACCAGGTATTCCATGGCTATGGAAACGAGATCGGAAGTTTCTACGGCGATGATCCGCAGTACATTGCAAAGATGTCCGCAATCGAGACAAACGCATACCAGGACAATGGCTGGAGTGCACACTCCAAGCATTTCATTGCCCGCGGTGGACGTAACTCCTACAAAGCAGCAAAATCCCCGGCAAACCTTCTGGACAGCTGGATGGTTGGCTGGAAAGCAGTTGTAGATGCAGGGACAGACTACATCATGACGAACAACAACGAAGGTATCACTCCGGGCGTTCAGGGTTATATGGATAAAGATACTTATGATTTGCTCCGTGAGGATCTGGGCTATGAAGGCGTTGTCTGCCTCGACTGGCCACTGGATATTACATGGATCATGGAAAATACGGGCGTTACTTCGGATGGCGTTGACATTTCCACACTGAATGCAACGGAGCGCTATGCAATGATCCTGAATGCAGGCGTTGATATGTTCAGCTGCTACAGCGCAATCCTCGGTGATGATCTGAGCGAGCATCAGGAAGAAATTTTCTGCCGTTCTTATCCGGATCTGATCATCGATGCAGTAGAGCAGGGACTGGTGACAAGGGAAGATTTTGACGAGCACGTGGCACGCGTTCTGCGCAACAAATTTGATCTTGGTATCTTTGAAGATCCGTATTCAGACTGGGAAGAGGCAGTTGCCCTGATCGGTTCTGAGGAATATCAGGCAGAGCCGTTTGCAGTGATGAGCAATGACGATATTAACCGTGCACGCCGCAGCGAGCTCGCTGAGATGGAAGAGCAGCTGATGGTAGAATCCACGATTCTTCTGAAAAATGAGAACAACGTTCTTCCGCTGGCAGCAGGCACAAAGGTATATGTAGACGGAACAACAGAAGATATAAAGGCAAGCGACAGCGCAGCAGTCGGCGCATACGGCGAAGTAGTTGACACGATGGATGCAGCAGATGTATGCCTGTTCCATGTAACGACATTTGACGATGCTTACTATTACATGATCGAGGATGCGCAGACAGCAGGTAAGCCGGTTGTTCTGGTATTTGAGGGAACCGTAAGCTCTGAACCGGGTCTTGAGCAGGTAGAGGCAGCAGATGCGCTTCTGATGCAGACCTACAGCAACACACCGGACCACGGTTCTAACGTAGGAAGCTTCTACCGCTATGCAACTCCGTCTGTTACGGCAGCTATGCTGTTTGGCGAGAAAGAGCCGGCAGGAAGCACGCTGTTTGAGACTGCTTACAACAAAAATGACTATGCTCTTTCCTGGGGCGAGCTGCAGAACGATATCGGTGTAAACGATGAGACACGTCTGTACATGGCAATGCTGGCTAAGGAAAATCCGAACGTTGATATGGCAAACAACCTTGGAGACGTTCTGTGGACCACAGACTATGGTATGAGCTACAGCAACCCGGCAGCAATCGAGCTGAGCCTGTTTACCGTACCGCGCACAACCGAGGAGGTTGAGGTAGAAGGCAGATGGGGAATTCAGATTCAGACAGTACCGGTAACGGCAGTTCAGAAAGCCGGTGTTCCGTTTAAGGTTTCTTTCGTTGCAAAGAATAACGGCGGCGACGGACATGTGACTGTTCAGGTAATGGATGGCGGGAATGTTGCAGCAGAGAAATTTGTAGCGCTGGATGAGGGACAGTTCCGTGTGATCAGCGTAGAGCTGACACTGGAAGCTGGCGAGCATACCATCAGCGTAGGTGATATGAGCGAGACAATCGTTGTAGAATAATCGAAAAACAGAAGATATTTCTTCTACTCTTATCAAGGGCGCTGCCAAGACAGCAGCGCCCGGTTTTTCATATCAGGAATTATTCTATTTTATGGCAGGCGTGTAATCGGTACACGGGAAGAACTGTTCGATTACAGGGAAGTATAAGAATAAGTATAAGAAGTAAGAAAGGAATGGATATAACTATGAAGAATAAAATAACAAAAACATTGCTCATACCAGGGGCTGTGACACTGTGCCTTGGGATGTTCTCCTGCACGGCACTGGCTGAGGAGGGCACGGCTGTTGCACATCAGGCACAGGGAGCAGTTGCGGTTGACGGGGATTTGAGTGAGTGGGATTTGTCTTCCCCGATTGAGATCAAAGAAGCGTCACAAGTGATCCGTGATGAAGCGCACTGGCTTGGGGAGACGGATGTGAGCGCATCTGTTTATCTGATGTGGGATGCAGAGAATCTGTATCTGGCCGTAGATGCGAAGGAGGCGACGCCGTTTGGGGCAGTAGGCCAGCTCTCACACAATATGGAAGACAATTTCAAGCTTTACCTTTCCACGAATCCGGATGCAGATCCGGAGCGTACGTCTTATGAGACGAATGATTTTCTGGTATACCTGATGATGGATAAGACAAACTGGTATACAGCGATTGACCGTTCGATGATTGAGCGGGAAAACCTTGCGCGTTTTAGTTCCCAGGGGATGGAGGGAAGCGATAAGGTGCTGCAGGGATATGAAACTGCGTACACGATCACGGACGGAGGCTTCATTTTAGAGGCAGTGATTCCGTGGAGCAATTTTTCGAATGATTATATTGAGGCGTATGCGCCGGCAGTGGGGGATACGGTGAATTTCAATTTTGCAATGACTGACAATGACTATCCTTTCCCGAATACGCAGGCCAGCGTACAGATGAG
>CAOJHI010000224.1 GCA_948436005.1 uncultured Lachnospiraceae bacterium | reverse complement strand
CAGGGCACCTTCCGTAAAGTTGCGGATCTGCTCGCCAAACTCCCCGCCCGGGTATACCGCATATTTACCAAATCCATAATGTCCGTCACGGCCGCCTTCTTCCGGACCACCGCTCGGCCAGTGTTTGATCATAGCAACGATTGACTCGTCACCCCAGCCAAGATCACTGCCGTCCTCAGCATAGGTAGACTGATAACCATCAACAATTGCTCTCGAAAGATCTACCGTCAGTTCTGTATTCTCACCAAAGGTTCCGCTTACACGGCTCCATCTCGGCTCGGAAGAAAGGTCAATCTGCGGAGAAAGAGCTGTTCCGATTCCAAGTGCGCGGTACTCTGTTCCGACTGTTTTACCAAATTCTTTTACCAGCTCCGGATCATACGTTGCTGCCAGTCCAAGCATTCCCGGCCATTTGGAAATAGCCCCTGATTCTCCTGCCACATACTGTACGGACGTATCTGAACTTGCCTCATGGCGCGGGTCAGAGCTGTTGTTACACGGAATTCCGTACTCCATACCCTCTACGATTGACTGCAGATTATTGCTCCATTTTGCACCGATCTCCGGGCTGGCAATGGAAGTCACCAGAACGTGGCGCAACTTGTGGTCTGTGATCGCATCCATGGTAGTGGTACCATCCTGTGTACGTGCACGGGAATCAATCTCCGTACCGGAAACTGTCTCAGAATCTACTTTTGTATGCGCACTGTACAGCATCAGTCCTGCAATACTCTCAATTCCTTCGCGTCCGTCTGCCACCATCATGTCTGCCAGTGCCTGTGCTCTCGTCTTTGCATCAACACGCCAGTCCTCATACGTATCCAGCTCACCATTCTGGTTCAGATCCTTAAATGCAAAGCCGTCATCCTCCAAAAGCGTAACGCCGGATTCCGGAGAATAAGAAAGCTTCTTTCCGCCTTCCTGGATTACCTGGTTAAAACCGCCTGCGTTTTCAACCACCTCATACTTCTTTGCTTCCGTTTCCTCTGCCATCGCTGCCGCTGAAACCGATGAAACTGCCATCGCTGTTGCAAGCATCAAAGAAGAAACCTTTTTTGTTTTTTTCATTTTGTTCACTCCAAACTCCTCCTTTTTGTGCACTTTGATATAATATTGTGTAGTCTTTTCGTCACACTACACAATTTCGAAGTTGCACTTACATTATAGTCCGGCGTTTCTTCCAATTCCATCTCTTTGTCGCGAACTACGTTCTTTTTGTCGTGAACAACGTTTACGCCTACTCATCCATGAGCAGAATACGCGTCTTCAGAGAATGCTCCGTGGCTTCTGTCTCATAAATTCCCTCATAAGCATTCACAATATTTTTTACAATCTTTATTCCGAGCCCATGCAGCTCCTTCTCTTCCTTGCTTGTGAGGAACTCCGGATTTTCAAGCAGCACATTTCCGCTGGTAGAATTCTCCACCTCAATCTGTACATACGCCTTTTTTCTGGAAAACTGCACATAAACTCTTCCATTTTCCACCTGACCTGCCGCCTCAATTGCATTGTCGCACAAATTGGAAATCAGTGTATTAATATCAAAGACCTGTATATGCCCGCTCTGGAAGGTCTCTGCTTCCAGCTCTGCCTTTACCGTAAAATCAATCCCTCTTCTTACCGCTTCCGCCCGTTTCTGATTCAGCACCAGATTCAATACATTGCTCTTTGTATATGGGATAATTACCCCTTCCTCCACTGGCAGCTGATGCAGCTTTTCCAGATACCGGTGAACCTCTCCGTAATTCTCCTCCTGCACCAGGGCGTCCAGACAAAACAGATGGGCTTTGTAATCGTGACGGAACTTCCGCAGTTCCTCCTGCATCTCCATTGCCTGCAGCACCTGCTGTTCCTGCGAACTCATCCATGTGGCCTGCGCCAGCCTCACACGGTTGCTTTCCGTCAGTTTTAACACAAGGCTGATTGTATAAAAACAGCCAAGCGGTACTGCAAGGCAAAAAACAGACAAAATCAGCCCTTGCGTCAGAACCAGGCGGTCTGTTGTATCTTTCACTAATACACCTTTGTAGATCACGCAGTCTGCCATACAGACGGCTGCCATAAAATACCAGTAACCGCCCAAATCCTGTGTACTCTTTTTCACAACATCAATCATAAATGTTTTGATTACCAGAAGCAGTCCTGCCTTCAGAAAAATCCGGCGGAATAAGAAAATAATCATAGCCGTATCAGCTGCAATCGAATGTCCATCAGCAAAATAACGCATCAGAAACCCCATAAGATTTTCTATGGAGCTTGACATCGTAAAAAAGATGATGCAAACCAGCCCTTTCATTACTGTTTTTCCCTTAAAAAACAAACAGGCATACAGAAATGGCAGCAGCAACATAACTACAGCATAAGAATAAAAACTATTTTGCGTAATTTTGTCCGTAAAGTGCAGCACAACCGTAAATAAAATACTTACTCCGGCCAATCTTCCCCTTGACCGATATACTGCTTTTCGGGGCTCAAAAAAGTTCTGAATCAGATATAGAAACAAAACAGCATCTATCAATTGTCCTAAAAGATGAATTTCCGCAAAACCTGGCAGCTGATATATATGTCCGACTGTTCTGATATCCAGCATTTTTCCTACCTCCTACATCCTGCAAAACCGCCTTTTCACCTCTTGTGCCCGGCCGCGGCCAAGGGGCAGCTCTTTTCCGTTATCCAGTATCACTTTTTCGTATTTAATTGCATATACTGCACGCAGATTTACCAGAAACGATTTGTGTATCCGCACAAACTGCTCCGATTCCAGCATTTTCTCAATATTGGACAGAGTGTTCCTGACATAAAAATCCTGGCCTCTCTGTACGAAAACATTGACGTACTTGTCCCTTGCTTCCAGATAAAGCGTATCAGAAAGCGGAAGCTCATAACAGCGCCCTGCCTCATCCATTATCCTGCAGAACGCCTCGTTTTCCTGACAGAAACGTTTGCTCAGATCACACACGGCTTTCTCCATATCCTGTTTAAACCGGCTTTTGCGGATGAACGAAAACGGATGCACTTCAAAACTCTGAAACACATATTCTTCCTTCGCAGAAACAAAAATGAGCGGTACTTCCTCCTTCTGTTCCCGCAAAATACGCGCCAGTTCCAGTCCGTTCATCTTCGGCATGTCAATATCCAGAAAATATGCATCGTAAGGTTTCTCCTGCATCACTTTTCCAAGTTCAACCGGAGAAGTATAAATGTCTGCTTCCGCACACAGATCATATTTTCCAAATTCTTTTCGTATCTGGTCTGTCAGATAAGAAAGCACCGGCGCCTCATCATCACAGATTGCCAGCCTGATACTCCTTCTCATACGCAATACCCCTTCCCGAAATCTATTTTTATTATAGATACAGGAAGGGGTAAAAACCATAGGATATTCTTTTGTGTTGTTATATATTTTTTTCCGCTGTTATAGATTCGTGTAGCCCATCAGATACCGGTCAACCTCACGCGCGGCCTCGCGGCCCTCACGGATGGCCCAGACAACAAGAGACTGCCCGCGATGCATATCTCCTGCTGTAAATACCTTCGGCACGCTTGATGCATACTGCTCCGGTTTTGTCTGCACATTGGTCCGTGCATTCACTTCTACTCCGAACGCATCTGTCACATATTTCTGCGATCCCAGAAAGCCTGCCGCAATCAGCACCAGATCTGCTTTTACCGTCCACTCGCTTCCCTCAACCGGAACCATCATCATACGGCCTGTTTTCTCATCCCTTTTACTCTCCAGTTTTACGAGCACTGCTTTTGCAACCTCACCCTTTTTATTCGGAAGAAACTCTTTGACGGTTGTGGTGTAAATACGGGGATCCTGCCCGTATACTGCAATTGCCTCCTGATGGCCATAGTCTATTTTGAGCACGCGCGGCCACTGCGGCCACGGATTGTTTGCCGCACGCGTTGCCGGAGGCTGCGGCATCATTTCCAGCATTGTAACGGACGCGGCCCCAAGCCGTACTGCGGTTCCGCAGCAGTCATTTCCCGTATCTCCTCCTCCGATAATCAGCACATGCTTTCCCTTTGCAGGGATAAATTTTTTATCTGCAAAATTAGAATCCAGAAGACTTTTC
Source organism: uncultured Lachnospiraceae bacterium (assembly GCA_948436005.1). Classification (GTDB taxonomy): domain Bacteria; phylum Bacillota; class Clostridia; order Lachnospirales; family Lachnospiraceae; genus Choladousia. The sequence continues at coordinate 1,013 of CAOJHI010000224.1, read as the reverse complement.
GTGGTCGCTTTCAGAAAATCCACAGCAAAATAAATTCCCTTTGACTCACGCCCCGGCACTGTAATATCACGCGGGTTAGAAGCGCCGCAGCAAAGCACCACAGCATCGTATTCTTTCAGCAGCTCGTCTGCCTTTTTATTTTCCCCGACATTTGTATTCGTGACGAACGTAATTCCTTCTGCTTCAAGCAGCGCTACGCGGCGGTCGATCACCTTTTTATCAATTTTCATATTTGGAATCCCGTAACGCAGCAATCCTCCGACCCTGTCATTCCGCTCGTATACGGTCACAAGATGGCCGCGCTTGTTCAGCTGCATAGCTGCCGCCAGTCCCGAAGGGCCGCTGCCAACCACAGCCACCTTCTTCCCGGTGCGCACCTTTGGTGGATGCGGCTCTATGAGGCCGGTCGCAAACGCATGCTCTATGATTGCCCGTTCATTTGCCTTTGTTGCCACCGGATCTCCGTCCAGATTGCACGTGCAGGCCGCCTCGCAAAGTGCCGGGCAGACACGCGACGTAAACTCCGGAAAGCAGTTTGTCTTTGTCAGCCTCCGGTAAGCCTCCTCCCAGTTTCCGAGATACACAAGGTCATTCCACTCCGGAACAAGGTTATTGAGCGGACAGCCGGAAGCCATGCCTCCAATCACAGCGCCGGCCTGGCAGAACGGCACGCCGCACGCCATGCATCTGGCACCCTGCAGCCGCTGTTTTTCCAGCGGAAGCGGGGTATGAAATTCATTAAAATTCTGAATTCGCTCCTTTGGTGCGCATTCGAGGTCGTTTTCCCGTCTGTACTCTAAAAATCCTGTTGGTTTTCCCATAATCCGCACCTCCTACTCTGCCTGATCTGCCGTGTTGGCATAAAATGCCTCAATCTGTGCCTGTTCACTGGAAAGTCCATTTTATTCCATCTCGACAATCCGCATCAGCATTGCAATGTATTCATGCGGAATGAACTATTTGAATTTCGGCAGATATGCACCAAAATCCTCCAGGATCTTTTTGCCCTTCTC
>CAOJHI010000223.1 GCA_948436005.1 uncultured Lachnospiraceae bacterium | reverse complement strand
CTTTTTTGCTTCGGTCACTGCCTGAACCGTCTCATTTTTGCGATAAGCAAGAAAAATCGGCCCTGTCTGTGCACTGCACACATCCACATGGCGGATGCGGTCTGCCTCCTTTTCCGCTCTCGTATTCTCGTGTTTTTTGATCACATTGCCGATATAATCATCAATAGAAGCACAGGCTACCAGTCCGGTCTGCGCACGGCCGTCCATTGTCAGCTCATACAGATAATAGACCTCCTGCTCCTCCTGCACAAAAATACCATCCCTGATCTGGTCCTGAAGCATACTGCCCGCTTTCTCATATACTTCCGGCGCATACATATCCGCATCCGGCGCAAACTGCGTCTCCGGACGGTCAATATTCAAAAACGAAAGTCGGTCTTTTGCTGCCTGTATATATGCCTCCTCGCGGCTGTATACGTCATACGGGAGCGCTGCTACCCGTGACACATACGCATCTGCCGGACAAAGTCCTCTAAATGGTTTGATATCTGCCATGTTCTTTTCCTTTCTTCTTCCAGTTCTGTCATATTCCGAAATCAGTTCTCCAAAAAATATCCGGAGCTGTTGTGTAAAACAGCTCCTTCCTTTCCTGGCACCTGTTATTGAATCACACGCACCTTCACAACGCCCTCCGTCTCACGAAGCTGCTCAATCACATCCGGTTCTACCCGGGTATCCAAATCCACGAGCGTATACGCGTAATCGCCCTTGCTCGTATTACTCATATTTTTAATATTGGTATCTGCCAGAATATCTGCAAACCGCCCGATCATTTTTTTCATATTTTTATGATAAATCGCAACACGTGACTCCGCATTGCAGGCGCCAAGATCGCAGTTCGGATAATTCACAGAATTACGGATATTTCCGTTTTCCAGGAAATTTTTCAGTTCCTTCACAGCCATAACTGCACAATTATCCTCTGATTCCGCAGTGGACGCCCCGAGATGCGGAGTCAGAATCACACCCTTTTTCCCGATCGTCACCGGGTTCGGAAAGTCTGAAACATAGCGGTGGATCTGCCCTGCCTCAATTGCCTCAATCACAGCTTCCTCATCCACGAGCAGATCCCGTGCAAAATTTAAAATTACTGCATTCTTTTTCATTTTTGCAATCGCATCGCGGCCAATCATCTTTTTTGTGGAATCCAGCAGAGGCACATGAATCGTAATATAATCACACTCCTCATAAATCTGTTCCACGGAATTGATATGCTTGATGCTTCTTGACAGATTCCAGGCTGCATCCACAGAAATATATGGATCATAGCCGTATACCTGCATGCCAAGGTGGGTCGCAGCATTCGCTACCTGCACGCCGATTGCGCCAAGGCCGATGATCCCAAGCTTTTTATCCTGTAATTCGCTACCTGCAAAACGCTTTTTTTCCTTTTCCGTCGAAGCTGCGATATCCTCGTTTCCCACCTGGCTCTGCACCCAGTTGGCGCCTCCGATAATGTCGCGCGCAGCCAGCAGCATGCCCGCAAATACGAGCTCTTTGACACCGTTTGCATTTGCTCCCGGCGTATTGAATACAACAATCCCCTGCTCTGCACAGCGTTCCAGAGGAATGTTGTTTACTCCGGCCCCTGCACGGGCAATTGCCTGCAGGGAGTCCGGAAATTCCATATCATGCAGCTTCGCACTGCGCACCAGCACTGCGTCTGCATCTTTGATATCTTCTACCTGTATGTATTGATCTGTAAAGCGGTCCAGTCCTACTTGTGAAATCTGATTCAGACAGGCGTATTTATACATCAGCCATTCACCTCTTCAAATTTCTTCATAAATGCAACCAGAGCATCCACGCCCTCTGCCGGCATCGCATTATAGATACTTGCGCGCATTCCGCCTACGCTGCGGTGTCCCTTCAGATTCACAAAGCCTGCTGCCTCTGCTTCTTTTACAAACTTGGCATCCAGATCTTTATTTCCTGTCACAAACGGCACATTCATCAGAGAGCGGTCCTCTTTCACAACCGTACCGCTGAACATATGGCTGGCATCGAGGAAATCATAGAGCACTTTTGCCTTTGCCTCATTGCGCTCCTTCATTGCCTGCAGACCGCCCGTTTCGCGAATCCACTTGAATACCTTGCCGCACATATAAATGCAATAGCAGTTCGGAGTATTGTACATAGAGCCTGCATCTGCATGTGTCTTAAACTTCATCATGGTCGGCGTGAAATCCAGTACATCGTCCGTAATCAAATCTTCTCTGACAATCGAGATCACCATACCTGCCGGACCGATGTTCTTCTGAACGCCGCCGTAAATAATTCCATAATCTGATACATTTACCGGCTCAGAAAGGAAACAGGAGGAAACGTCTGAAACAAGCAGTTTTCCTTTTGTATTCGGAAGCTTTTTAAACTTTGTCCCGTAAATTGTATTATTTTCGCAGATATATACATAATCTGCATTCTCGCTGACCGGAAGATCGCTGCAGTCCGGAATATAAGAGAACGTTTTGTCCTCACTGGACGCAATCGCATTTGCCTGGCCGTACTTCTGCGCCTCCTGCCATGCCTTCTTGGCCCACTGGCCTGTCACAATATAATCTGCCACACGGTTTTTCATCAGATTCATCGGAATCATGGAAAACTGAAGGCTTGCGCCGCCCTGCAAAAACAGGACCTTGTAATTATCCGGAATCTGCATGATATCACGCAGATCTGCTTCCGTTTCCTGAATCAGATCATCAAATACCTTGGAACGATGGCTCATCTCCATCACGGACATACCGCAGCCGCGGTAATCCATCATCTCCTCCTGTGCTTCCCGAAGCACAGACTCCGGCAGCACTGCCGGACCTGCTGAAAAATTGTAAATTCTGCTCATTTTTTCATCCTCCTCTTTCTCATTGCCTCTTTATAAAAATATCAATACGCTGTTATGATTCAGCTTTTTCCTGATATTTGCAATTACCATTTTTAACAGATTTCTTAATCCAGATCATCCTGATCAAACACGGTATCAATCGGCTTGCCTGCCGCTACCATCGGAAATACCTTGTCATCGCAGTCAATCACGCAGTCTACAACCACCGGTTTCCCAAGTGAGAGCGCTTTTTCCAGCGCAGGAGCCAGCTCTTCTTTCTTGGTTACGCGGATTCCGGTTGCACCGAGCGCTTCTGCCAGTTTCACAAAATCCACAGCATCATCCAGCACCGTAGCTGCATAGCGCTTCTCATAGAACAGGGTCTGCCACTGACGCACCATTCCCAGAACATGGTTGTTGATGACTACCTGTACAATCGGTATATTGTAGCGCGCTGCTGTTGCGATTTCGTTCATATTCATACGGAAACATCCGTCTCCTGCGATGTTGATTACGGTTTTGTCCGGATTTCCCATCTTTGCGCCAATCGCTGCCCCAAGGCCGTACCCCATCGTTCCAAGCCCGCCGGAGGTCAGAAGCGTCCGCGGTTTGGAATATCGGTAATACTGAGCTGCCCACATCTGATGCTGCCCTACCTCTGTGACAATGATCGCATCGCCTTTTGTCTGACGGTAAATCTCTTCCACCACATACGGGCCGCTTAAGCCTTCTGAATTATATTTCAGCGGATATTTTTCTTTGAGCTCTTTCACTGCCGCATCCCACTCATCATGGCGGTGCTCCTCAATCCGCTCGTTCAGGCGCTTCAAAACCTCTTTCACGTCGCCGATCACCGCAGCGTCTACCATAATGTTTTTGTTGATCTCAGCTGCGTCGACATCAATCTGGATAATCTTTGCACGCTTTGCAAAGGCTTTCGCCTGCCCTACTACGCGGTCACTGAAACGTGCGCCCACTGTAATCAGAAGGTCGCACTGCGTCACCCCTAGATTGGCTGCTTTCGTGCCATGCATGCCCAGCATTCCTGTATAGAGCTCGCTGTTTCCGTCGTAAGCGCCTTTTCCCATCAGAGAATCAGCCACCGGAGCGTGTACCTTCTCGGCAAACTCCTTCAGCTCTTCCTGCGCACCGGAAATCACAGCGCCGCCGCCAACTAAAATGAACGGCTTTTTGCTCTTGTGAATCAGCTTAATAGCTTCTTCCAGATCTGCCTCTTTGATAAATTCCGTGCTTCTCACAACCGGCTCCGGTTTCTTCGGTTCATACTCTGTCACCGCTGCCGTTACATCCTTCGGAATATCGATCAGTACCGGTCCCGGACGGCCATCCTGCGCAATGTGGAAAGCCCAGCGGATCGTATCTGCAAGCTTTGTTACATCCTTTACAATAAAGTTATGCTTTGTGATCGGCATCGTAACACCGCTGATATCAATTTCCTGAAAACTGTCTCTGCCGAGAAGCGAGACGCCGACGTTTGCCGTAATCGCCACAACCGGAACCGAATCCATATAAGCAGTCGCAATTCCGGTCACAAGATTGGTTGCTCCCGGACCGGAGGTCGCCATACACACGCCCACCTTTCCGGTCGAACGCGCATACCCGTCCGCTGCGTGAGAGGCTCCCTGTTCATGGGAGGTCAGTACATGGCGGATTTCATGGCTGTGTTTATAAAGTTCGTCATAAATATTCAGGATCGCGCCGCCCGGATATCCGAACACCGTATCCACACCCTGCTCCTTCAGGCATTCAATGACAATTTCTGAACCGTTCAACTTCATATTAAAAACCCTTTCTCTTCACCGTGTCTTTTCTTTCTGCCGTTTTATTATCTGCCTGGGTGGTCAGAGGGACTATGCCTGCTGACCACTCTCTGCTTTCTCAAGCGGGTTCACAAGAACCGCGCCTTTATTTCCTGATGTCACAAGCGACGCATACCGTGCCAGATAACCTGTTTTGATCTTCGGCTCTCTTGGCTTCCAGGCCGCACGGCGCTTCTCCAGCTCTTCCTCACTGACTGCCAGGTCCAGACGGCACTGCGGAATGTCGATTTTAATCATATCTCCCTCTTCTACCAGTGCAATCGGGCCGCCGACAGCGGCTTCCGGAGAAACATGGCCAATGGACGCTCCTCTCGATGCACCGCTGAAACGGCCGTCCGTAATCAGTGCAACGGTTGAGCCAAGTCCCATACCTGCAATCGCAGACGTAGGATTCAGCATCTCCCGCATACCGGGGCCGCCCTTCGGGCCCTCATA
>CAOJHI010000222.1 GCA_948436005.1 uncultured Lachnospiraceae bacterium | reverse complement strand
TGGATTTTGCACGGTAGATTGGCTGGTCATAAGAAAGTCCGGCAACGGAAATTGCTTCTTTTACACGGAGCCCGTCAAATTCGAGCCACGTATATTCCCATGGAATATCCGGGGAGGCAGTATACATTGTAATCTGATTTGGAAAGATCATAAAGCCCTGTCCGCTTTTAATATGGTAGGTATGAGAAATTCCCTTGGAATCAGTGGCATTTAAGGTACCAGAACCGGATATTACGTAATGAAACAGATAATGGTTGCGGGCCGCAGGCCCAAAGGAATGTGCGGGTGTGCACTGTTCCCAGCCAAACTGATACAGGCCGAGGTCTACAAAATTTTCATTTGGGAAGATGGAAAATAAATAATTCTGCATAGGTTCCTCCTTCGAAGATGATCAGGATTTGCTACAATGCGATTACCATTTGTGAATTACGGATAAAATAAGTATAAACAAAAATAAAGCATAATGCTAGATAACTTTCTCTTATAAATAAAAATATAGCAAAAAGGTATAAAAGTGAATATATAGCGATATTTATGGTAGCATAAAGGCATGTTATAATGTGAATACCTAAAAAGCATAAGCAAAACAGGCAGTAATTTAACGTTTTGCGATTCTTTGTAAGAGAGAGGAAGGAGGGCATTACATGAAAACATGTGCAAAGGCAGCCTGGCTTGTGGGTACAGGCGCCGTGGCAATGTCAGCACTGCTTGGTGGATGTGGTGCGAAAGAAACGGCGGATGGAAAGACACTGGTTGAAATTGTCCAGTATAAACCAGAAGCGGTGAAAGCGTTTGAGGCGCTGGAAACGAAGTTCAATGAGACACATGATGATATTGAACTGAGAATTGATTCACCGAATGATGCAATGACGATCCTGAAAACAAGATTTATCCGGGAGGATTATCCGGATATTATCGGAATCGGAGGAGACATTAATTATTCAAGCTTTCTGGATTCTGATATGCTGATGGATATTTCGGATTACGAGGGTTTAAGTGAGATTAAGGAATCCTATCTGCGGACGGATAAGGAGCTGGAATTTATCCCAATGGAGGGAGTCTATGCGGTTCCGTATATGGCGAATGCAGCGGGGGTTCTTTATAACCGGGATATTTTTGCGGAGCATGGCTGGACAATTCCAAAAACGCTAGATGAATTTTATGCGCTTTGTGAGGAAATTCAGGCAGCAGGTATTCAGCCGCTCTACTTTGGATTTAAAGATACATGGACCTGTCTCGCACCGTGGAATGCCATCTGTGTGGATCTTGCGCCGTCTGATATCTGTTCTCAGGTAAATGCAGGAAACGCAAAGTTTGCAGATGCATACCGGCCGGTTGCAGAAGTGACAAAGTCGCTGCTTGCCTATGCGCAGCCAGATCCGTATGCGTACAGCTATAATGACGCATGTACGGCATTTGCAAGAGGAGAGTCTGCAATGTATGTGATCGGCAGTTATGCGGTTCCGCAGATCAAGTCCGTGAACCCGGATATCAATGTGGATTCTTTTGTCTTTCCGGCAAGTAACAATGCGGAAGAAAATCTTCTGAATTCAGGAAACGATCTTCAGTGGTCTGTGATGGCAGGCAAGGAAGAGAAAAAAGAAGCCATCTATACTGTACTGGATTTCCTGTATGAAGACGAAAATATTCAGACCTATCTGGATGACCAGAGTGCGGTTCCGTGCAAGAAGGGTGATTTTGAACTTCCGTCCATGCTTGACGGTATGAAGGAATATATTGAAAACGATAAAATGGCAGATTATCAGGATCACCATTATCCGGCGGAAATGGCAGTGGATGCAATGATTCAGACCTACCTGATGGACGGCCGTGCGGATGCTACGGATCTCTTTATGGAGCGGTTTGATACGGAATGGGTTCGCTATAACCGGGATTTGATCGCAAAGGTTCAGAAATTTTACGAAGAAAATCCGGATAAACAGGCGAAAGGAGGAGAGGAGAAATGAAAACCAAAGGCGCACAGGAAAGGAAACGTACCTTTCTGCTGATTACGATTCCGGTGATTGCGTTGTTCTTCTGTTTTAACACATTGCCGTTGATCCGGGGATTTATTTACAGTTTTACAAATTTTAAGGTATGGTTCGTATGACTGGGTTGGCCTGCGCAATTACCAGGATCTGCTGGGAGATGCCCGCGTCGGGAAATCCTATCTGTTTACCTTTAAGTACGCGCTGGCCGGGACAATTATCACGAATGTGATCAGTCTCGTTCTTGCGCTCGGACTGAACAGTAAAATCCGTGCAAAGAGTGCACTGCGCGGTATTTACTTTATCCCGAACGTCCTTGGAGGACTGGTAATTGGTTACATTTTCAGCTTTATCTTTACGTATGTTCTTCCGGCGATCGGCCAGAATCTTGGCATTGAGGCGCTTTCCGGAAGTATGCTCTCAAGCACCGGCAAGGCTTGGATTGCGATTGTGATTGTCGGCTGCTGGCAGGCGATTGCGATGAATACAATCATTTACATTTCAGGTTTGCAGACAGTTCCGGAGGATGTATACGAGGCAGGTTCCCTGGATGGAGTGACGGGATGGAAAAAGTTCAGATATCTGACCTTCCCTCTGATTATCCCGTTCTTCTCAACGAACATGGTGCTCAGCATGAAGAATTTTCTGATGGTATTTGACCAGATCATGGCATTGACCAAGGGCGGCCCGTCCCAGAGTACGGAATCTATTTCCTACCTGATCTATAACAATGGTATGAGCGGCGGCCAGTTTGGTTTCCAGAGTGCCAATGCGTTTGTGTTCTTTGTGATGATCGTTGCGATTTCTGTATTCCAGATGACAGTTACAAACAGGAAGGAGGAGCAGTTATGAATCAGGTTCAGGTTAGAGATAAGAACAAATATAACTGGCCGGTTACGATATTGCTGGTAATTGGTTGTCTGACGATTTTCTTTCCGCTTTATATGGCAGTTATGATCGCCTTTAAACAGCCGTCTGAGATGACAAACGATATTGCTGGGGCGCTTTCGCTCCCGGCGAGGTGGAGCCTTTCTAATTTCCGTGAGGCGATGGAAGTTACAGATTTCTGGAATTCTCTTGGAAACAGCCTTTTTCTTACTGTAGCAACCGTGGTGCTTGCTGTGGTGATTCATTCACTGGCCGGCTTTGCGATCGGCCGCAGCATGAAAAAGAGCAAGGCATACAACCTTATTTATATGTACATTGTCAGTGGTATGTTTGTACCGTTTGCGATTCTGATGATGCCGCTTGTAAAACAGACAGCCCAGATGGGAATTGCGAACCGGATTGGCGTAATTTTGCTCTACACTGTTTTCTATATGCCGCTGAATCTGATGCTGTACAAGGGGTATCTGGCAAATATTCCGATTGCGCTTGAGGAGGCGGCACGTGTCGACGGGGCGACAACCTGGAGAACATACTGGTCAGTTGTATTTCCGATCATGAAGCCAATGCACGCAACAGTTGCCGTACTTACTGCCATGAGTACCTGGAATGATGTCATGACTCCTCTGGTAATCATGTCCGGGCAGAGAATGAACACCCTGCCACTGGCACAGCTCAATTTCCAGACCCAGTTCGGAACAAACTACAACCTTGCATTTGCATCGTATCTTCTGGCGTTGATTCCGATTCTTCTGTTCTATATTGTATGCCAGAAACAGATTTTAAATGGTGTTGTAAACGGAGCCGTGAAGTAGTATAGTGGGAAGTTGCAAACAAAGTATTTAGTTATGAAAGGGATTTGATATGGCGATCTTATTTGACAGCAGGGCAAAAATTTTTACACTTCATACGAAGAAGAGCACCTATCAGATGAAGATTGATGAGCAGGGCGTGCTTTTGCATACGTATTTTGGGACAAGGACAGATGAGAGTGATTACTCCTATCTGATTGTTCCGGATGACCATGGTTTCTGTGCACAGCCATCGGGGCATGACGGAGACCGGAATTATTCTCTGGACTTTTACCCGCAGGAGTATTCGGTGCATGGAAACGGAGATTTCCGGATTAAGGCTCTGCGTGCCGGTTTCGAAGGCAGAGTGCCGGCGCTTGACCTGCGCTATGACAGGCATGAGATTTCAGATGGGAAATATGCATTGCCAGGGCTGCCGGCTTTTTTTGCCGGAACAGAGGAATCGGTACAGACACTGCGTATTGTGTTAAAGGATTTGTATGAGGAAGTTTATGTGACCCTGTATTATGGTGTGTTTGAGGAAAAAAACATCATTACGAGGGCTGCAGTGATACAAAACAGAGGCAGTGAGCCGCTGAGACTGGGAAGAGCCATGAGCATGAGCCTTGATCTTCCGGAGGGCGTGGACGAGTTCATCTGTTTTCACGGAAAACATGAGGGAGAGCGGCAGTTTGACCGGCGTGCTCTGCACTATGGCCTGACGGAGATCGGCAGCACCCGCGGCACCTCGAGCCATCAGCAAACCCCTTTTGCGATTTTCTGCAAAAAGAATACGGCAGAAGAATTTGGAAGCTGTTTTGGCCTGTCTCTTTTATACAGCGGAAGCTTCCAGATTCAGGCGGAAGTGGATCAGTTTGAAGGGGTGAGAATTGCCTGCGGAATTCACGATGAAGAATTCAGCTGGATTCTGAAGAAAGACGAGGAATTCGTGACGCCTGAGGCAATGCTTTGCTATACCGATCAGGGTTTAAGCGACCTGTCTGTCATGATGCAGCGGGCAATGTCTGCAAATCTGATCCGCAGCCCATGGAAAAACAGGAAACGCCCGGTGCTTGTGAACAACTGGGAAGCCACATATTTTGAATTTACGGGAATGAAACTTCTGCAGATTGCACAGCAGGCAGCCAGAATTGGCCTGGATATGCTCGTGCTTGACGACGGCTGGTTCGGAAAGCGTGATGATGACAATTCCGGGCTCGGGGACTGGTATGTAAATGAAGAAAAGCTTGGCTGTACTTTAGGGGAACTGGTAGAGCAGGTCAATGAAATGGGATTGCAGTTCGGAATCTGGATTGAGCCGGAAATGGTATCCGAGGACAGCGATTTGTACCGTGAGCATCCGGACTGGGCCATGACAATTCCGGGACGTGATCCTGTTCGGGGGCGAAATCAGCTTACGCTTGATCTTTCGAGACGGGAAGTCATTGAATACATGA
>CAOJHI010000221.1 GCA_948436005.1 uncultured Lachnospiraceae bacterium | reverse complement strand
CTTCCGATCTGAATCCCGAGCTGCGCGCCGTCGCGGGTGCGTCCCCACGCAAGAGTCGCTTCCTGGAAGACATCCTGAAGGTTGTATTTTTCAATTGTAGGAGTCAGTTCCTGCACATAGCCTTCATTTAAAAGCTGAATCGCATATGGATCCGTATCGATATTCCACATATCAGGAACGTCGTTGCTGGAAATCAGTATTTTCAGCTTTTGCAGGTAAGCTGCTCGGTCCGGTACGTATTGGAAGTCTACGGTAAAATTCGGGTTGACCTCTTCCTGATATTTTTTTACAACGTCCTCCATATTCCGATAGCAGGAATGCTGCGGTGTAAATACGGTCAGATAGGTGACGTGTTTTTCCGGATGTTCTTCAGCGGCGGATACGCAGGCAAGGCTTCCGGCTGTGGTAAGGGTGCAGGCTGCACTCAACAGAAGTGCGGTAAGTTTCTTTAAATTTCGGTTCATGTGTAATACCCTCCTTTTTCCTGTGTTTGTAATCGTTTGTTTTAAAAAATCAAATGTAATAACTTAGGAGCTCCTGAAGATAATTCAAGTATATCTGTGGAAATAATGGAAGTAAATAGAGTTATTTTTGGGTTTTTTGCGTTATCGTTTGAAGATACCACTCTTTTGCAATTTTCAAAAAAATATCGAAAATCCTCTAAATATAGCTGATATAAAACAAAGCATTTCGAATATAATTGCCAAAATCCCTTTGCTATAATAAAAAAACAGAAAAACAAAAGAAAGAGGATTGGAGGGATTTTTTATGGATCGAATGCTTCGCAACAAAAAAACAATTACACTTTTTCTGCTTCCATCCATCATCATTTTCAGTGCAACGGTGATCCTGCCCATTTTGTGGTCCGGGTATTACAGCTTATTTCACTGGAACGGAATCGGAAAAATGAGATTTGCAGGACTTGAGAATTTTACAACTCTGATGAAGGATTCGTATTTTGCGTCAGCGTTTTTCAACAATGCGGTTTATCTTATGATAAATCTGGTCGGGCAGCTTGGAGTAGCGCTTGTCCTTGCGCTTATGCTGTCACACATAAAGCGCGGCAATACTTTTTTCAAAACTTTATATTTTGCCCCGGCAGTTTTGTCCGGCGTGGCAGTGTGCCAGGCGTTTAAAAATTTTTATGCTCTGGACCCGCCGGGAGTATTTAATCTGATTCTGAAGGCGATAGGGCTGGGGGAATTTCAGAGAGTCTGGCTTGGAAATATGGACACAGCGCTTGGCAGTGTGGCATTGATTGAGTGTTATAAAAATATGGGTATTTATCTTGTTATTCTGTATGCAGGCCTGATTTCCATCCCTTCTTCTGTGATCGAGTCAGCCAAAATGGACGGAGCCAGGGGCTGGGTGCTGTTCTGGAAAATTAAGATGCCGTATCTGAAAAACGTATTTGGCGCTGCGCTTATTATGGCAGTAAACGGCCTGCTGAAGGCTTTCGATATTCCGTATATTACGACGTACGGAGGGCCGGGCGATGCGACGGAGCTAGTGGCTACTTATATGTACAAAACTGCATTCAGCAGTGCAAAATACGGGTATGGCAGTGCGATTGCAGTGGTGATTGCCCTGGAATGTATTGTATTTGTATCGGTTTTACAGTTTCTTTTGAAAAGAAATCAGGACTAGAGGGTGCTGCCGCACACTGGATTCCAAAATGGGAGGTTAACGATGAAAAAGAAAAAAACAAGAACATTTGCACTCTACGGTGCAGCCTGTATGATTCTTATCATAGAATTTTATCCGGTTCTCTGGACCTTTTTAACGAGCCTGAAAACACAGGAGGAAATCCGGTGGGGCAGTTCGGTTGCCCTTCCGAAATCCTTTTGTCTGGATAATTATGTGAAGGTGCTGGAAGAATCAAATTTGCTGACTTATTTTAAAAACAGTGTGTTTGTTACACTGGTGACGATTTTCCTGCTGATCGTCCTGTCGTCAACCAGTGCGTTTGCACTGCAGAAGCTGCGGTTTAAGGGGCAGGAGCTGGTACTTGCTTTTTTTATGGCCGGAATTACGATTCCGATTCATGTTACGCTGATTCCGCTTTTTCAGATTTACAAAAATACCGGGATTCTGAACACACATATTTCGCTGATCCTGCCGCAGATTGGGTTTAACCTTCCGATGTCCATTTATCTGTTTACGGCATTTTACCGTTTTATTCCGGATGAACTGATGGAAGCGGCTGTCATAGACGGTGCGTCGGTACAAAAAAGCTTTCTGAGGATTATGCTGCCGATGTCCCGCAATACGGTTGCCACGATTGTTACGATGAACGCTGTTTTTACCTGGAATGAGTTTATTTTTGCGAATACCTTTATCAGCAGGAATGAGCTGAAGACAGTTCCGGTCGGACTGTATGATTTTGTGGGAGAAAAGGGAGCGGTTGACTGGGGAAGTACATTTGCCGCTATCTCACTGGTGCTGCTGCCGATTCTGGTGGTCTGCTTTGTTTTTGGCAAACAGCTGACAGCGGGCATGGCTGCCGGGGCAGTCAAAGAATAACGAAGTCATGAACGATTATTTTTTAAGAGGGGATGAAAAGGTAGCTGGAAATTACGAAAATAGAATCAAAGAATTAATAAATCCTTTGAAATTTGCCCGGACTTCTGTGATAAAATAGTCTCAAAAAATGGCTGTGTGTCAGTTGGGAGAAAATGGAGGGGCAAAGGATGAAGAGAAAGACAGAGTTTTTGGTTGGAGCTGTGGTGGTGGCAGCCGGAATTGCAGCAGCGGCAGGTGTTTATCGTACAGGGGACAGCAAGGCAGCTGAAGTTCCGATGGTAGGAATCATGCCGGATGTAACCGCAGCAGTACAGATCACGGAACAGCAGGATGCAGGGCAGCAGGTGCAGGATGTTGGGCAGGAAGTACATAATGCAGGACAGCAGGTGCAGGATGTTGGGCAGGAAGTACAGGATGCAGGGCAACAGGTGCAAGATGTTGGGCAGGAAGTACAGGACGCAGGACAGCAAGTCGGCCAGCAGGTTTCGGAGACGCAGCAGGCAGCGGAAAACGGAGCAGCAGGGCAGCAGGACGCAGGCGGTTCGGAGGAGATTACGGAGGATTCCGTATATTGGCCAATTGTTGAGCAGTACCGGGAGGCAGCGGCAAACAATATGTACGCAGACCTTTTTGAGTCGGGCGACTGGAGTGCAAAGGGCGAATTTGTCAATATTGAACTGCTGAATAATGCTCGATTCTTTGAGGAGGATATGCATTTTGACGTGTATTATACCATCTGCGATATTAATCAGGACGGCGTTTCTGAGTTTTTTATCGGAGGCGGTGTAAACGCAGACAGCGTTGTGCTGTATGACATGTTTACAACCGATGGGGAGAAGGTAATTCCTGTTTTTGAGGTAAGCACTCTGGGATACCGCTCCAATCTGAATGTTTATGAAGATAACAGTTTTGCCGTATATGGAAGCGGCGGAGCAGCGACGAACAACATCAGTTATTATACATTGCCGGCGAACGGGACGCAGCCGCAGCTGGTTGAGGAATACGGAATGCTTGACGGCGTATGCTATCATAAAGGCGAAGACGGCAGTTCAGCTGAGCTTTCCCAGGAAGAATATTTTGCGAAATCGGATGAGTTTACACAGAACCTGAAACAGTTTCAGTGGAATCCGGTAAATGGTGCAGAATAGGAGACAAGGATGGGAGCAATGAAAATAATTCTCTCACCGGCAAAAAAGATGAGGAAGCATACAGATGACCTTGCTCCTCTTGGCATGCCGGTATTCCTGGAAGATACAAAACAAATCCTGGCGTGGCTGCGTAGGCTTTCTTATGCAGAGATGAAAAAGCTTCTGGCTTGCAATGATTCAATTGCAGGCCAGAATTTTGCGCGTTTTCAGGACATGGAGCTGGCGCATGCGCTGACACCTGCGATTTTGTCTTATGAGGGAATTGCCTATCAGTATATGGCTCCTTCTGTGTTTGAAGAGCGGCAGTTTACCTATGTGCAGGAGCATCTTCGCATTCTGTCAGGCTTTTACGGAGTGCTGCGGCCTATGGACGCGGTGGTTCCGTACCGGCTGGAGATGCAGGCAAAGGCAAAAGTGGGAGGTACGAAAGATCTATATGAATATTGGGGAGACAGACTTTACCGGGAGGTTGTGGATGACAGCCGGGTGATCCTCAATCTGGCCTCAAAAGAGTATTCGAGATGTATTGAGAAATATGTGACGGAAAAAGATACGTATATTACCTGTGTGTTCGGAGAGCTGGAAGGGGAAAAGATCGTACAGAAAGGCGTTTATGCCAAAATGGCGAGAGGCGAGATGGTCCGGTTCCTGGCAGAGCATGAGATAGAGGAGCCGGAGGAAATGAAGTCGTTTGACCGGCTGGGCTACCGGTTCTGCGAAAGCCGTTCCTCGGACAGCGTATATTGTTTTTTGAAATAATTTGAAAAAACTGTTGACCTTCACGTAACGTGATAGGTTAGAGTGACGTTATCAAGGATTGGGAGGCCGAATGAGATGATGACAGTAAAGGAATTATCGAAACGCACAGGTATCAGCGTACGCACGCTTCATTATTACGATGAAATAGGATTGTTTTCTCCTACCGGTAAGACAGAGGCGGGATACCGGCTTTATGACGATAAAGCCCTGGAGACTTTGCAGCAGATTTTGTTCTTCCGTGAATTTGATATTCCCCTGAAGAAAATCAAATCAATTATGGATGCTCCGGACCTTGACAGAAATCAGGTTTTGCAGATGCAAAGAGGAATGCTGGAAGCAAAAAAAGAGCGGATTGCACGTTTGATTTCCAGCATTGATGATATCTTGAGAGGAGAGAATAATATGGATTTTTCAGTTTTCAACAGATCTGAGATGGAAGAAATGTTTCAGATTATGGCAGTGCGTATGCCGGAGAACCTGAGGCAGGTGTCGATTCAGGAATTCGGGAGTCTGGATGCATGGCGGGAGCATTATCTTGCGGCAGTGGCTACAGAGAAAATGCAGAAAAGCTATGCAAAAATCGTGGAATGGTACGGCGGCAAAGAGAAGTATCTCGATGTTCTAAAACACCCGCTTGCAAAGGAGGTGGCGGAGAGCTTCCAGAAGCGCCTGGAGGAAATCACGGAAAAGCTGCTCGCAAAGCGCGGCTGTGATGTGCATTCGTTTGAGGTAAAGGAGATCATCGGTGCATACGGTTTTGT
>CAOJHI010000220.1 GCA_948436005.1 uncultured Lachnospiraceae bacterium | reverse complement strand
TGACGTAAACCTGATTGATCTGGAACGGGATATCAATGCAGCAATTCAAAAAGATCTACCGATTTCCTATGTGGATGATAAAAATATTTCGATCGGCGACGATATTTATCACTGTACAGGACCGCGTATGCATATTGGGTCAACCGGTGAAATTAAAAATTTTGCATTGCTTCATGAATTTATGCAGGATCCGATTACCAAGGAATATTACCTGGTCGGCGTGGTTGGTTCAAAAGGCGAGCTGCATGCAAACGATCTGAATCGAATCCATATCGAAGTATAATTATTATATTTATTTTTCTGTGAGATTCTATATATATAGGAGCACATGGCCATGTCGGTATTACAAAGTGCATTATCAAAGTAGATGATCAAAGAAAATAATATATATGTGTTTATTGACAAGTCCCTGGATCAGTAGTATACTGATCCAAAATACATCTATACGACAAACACATGTTTTTCAAATAGATGGGAAGGGATTTTTACAGACACATATATGGATAAACAGATTTCTTATCACGAGCAGGTAAATATCGAAAACGTCCTTCGTCTGCGTGAGGTATTGAAAACGCTTCCTCCGTTTGCGAAGGACTATTTTCGTGCTATTGAACCGACCACCAGCACGCGAACCCGCATTTCCTATGCCTATGATATCCGCATTTTCTTTCAGTTTCTTTTATCCGAAAATCCGGTTTTTAAAAATAAGTCCGTTACGGAACTGACCGTGGATGTTCTGGATCAGCTGCAGGCTGTGGATATTGAGGAATATCAGGAATATTTAAAGGTCTATCAGAGCGATGATAAAACTCTGACCAACGGGGAACGCGGCCTGAAACGGAAAATGTCAGCGCTGCGCAGTTTTTATGCTTACTATTTTAAACGTGAAATGATTAAAACAAATCCGACGCTTCTGGTCGATATGCCAAAGCTGCACGACAAAACTATTGTCCGTCTGGATGCGGATGAAACGGCTGAGCTGCTGGATTATATTGAGCATTGCGGCGATCAGCTCACTGGTCAGAAAAAACTGTATTATGAAAAAACAAAGCTGCGTGATCTGGCAATTGTCACACTTTTGCTCGGTACCGGAATCCGTGTTTCTGAGTGCGTGGGTCTTGATGTAAATGACATTGATTTTAAAAACGGCGGAATCCGCGTTGTCCGAAAAGGCGGTTCCGAAATGATGGTTTATTTTGGCGATGAGGTGGAAGAAGCGCTTTTCAATTATCTTGAAGTGCGGGAAAGTATCACACCCGTAGCCGGACATGAAAACGCCCTCTTCTATTCTACCCAGCGCAAAAGAATCGGCGTACAGGCCGTAGAAAATATGGTGAAAAAATATGCCCGTGAAATCACAACCACAAAGAAAATCACGCCACATAAGCTGCGCAGTACGTATGGAACGAGCCTGTATAAAGAAACCGGGGATATTTATCTCGTTGCAGATGTGCTCGGGCATAAAGATGTCAATACGACCAGAAAACATTATGCTGCTATGGATGAAGAACGCCGCAGAAAGGCGGCCTCTGCGGTACGGCTCCGTGAGTCGTAATTTGGGCAGAAACCTATATAAAAATGTATACTTAAAAAGTTTGTTGGCTCTCACGAAGACAAACTTCGTGAGCCAACAAGCAATATACCCCGAGTATGTAGTCTTCGCCATAAATATTTTCTTTAGATATGATATCACAAAATTTCAGGCATAACAGATTAACATAATTTAATTACGTCAACCTGTTATGCCTGTCCATGTATTTCAGAAATCTGAGCAAACGCTGATTAAATCATTGTCTCCCTAATCTCTAAAATCTTAATCTCTGCATGCCAGATGATAAATCGCTTCACATTCTTTCGGCCCAAGTTTCATAAAGGAACCCTCTGTACGTCCCTCAATCTGAAGTGTCTCAAGCAGCTTCGGAATATCCTCCTCTTTTGCGCCAAGCTCTTCAAAAGAAGTCGGCATTCCAATGGAATGGAAAAAGTTTCTGGTGCGCGCAATGCCCTCTTTTGCTGTCTCTTCCGGGTTCTCGAAGTTCATTTCACATCCCCACACACGCACTGCAAACTGTGCAAAACGGTTCACATCATGGGGCATCACATACGTCATCCAGGCCGGGAACATAACTGCAAGCCCGGCGCCGTGCGCACAGTCGTACAGGGCAGAAAGCTCATGCTCCAGATTGTGGCTTGCCCAGTCCTGCTCTCTTCCAACGCCGCAGACATCATTGTGTGCCAGAGTTCCCGCCCACATAATATTTGCACGCGCCTCATAATCGTTCGGATTTTCAAGCACCTTAGGCAGTTCCTTAATGATTGTTTTGAGAATTCCTTCACATAACCGGTCTGTGATCTCAACGTTTCTCGTGTTCGTAAAATAACGCTCAAAAACATGCGCCATAATATCGGTACATCCGCTGGCCGTCTGATACGGCGGCAGTGTCATCGTAAGCTCCGGATTCATGATTGCAAACACCGGACGAATCAGCTCGCTTCCGTATCCGCGCTTGTACATCCCGTTTTCCTGTGTGATCACGGAACCATCGCTGCCCTCACTGCCCGCTGCGGCAATTGTCAGCACAGATGCAACCGGAAGCGATGTTTTTGCCTCTGCCTTTCCGGCATAAAAGTCCCAGAAATCTCCCTCGTATGGCGTTCCGATGGAGATTGCCTTTGATGAGTCAATCGTGCTTCCGCCTCCTACTGCCAGAATAAAGTCGATGTTTTCTTTGCGGCAAAGCTCAATCCCTTTATAAACCAGTCCGCTTCTCGGATTCGGCTGAACCCCTCCAAGCTCTGCCCAGAACAATCCTTCCTTCTCCAGGGAAGCCTTCACGCGGTCCAGAAGGCCGGAGCGTACCACGCTGCCTCCGCCATAGTGAATCAATACCCTGGTTCCCCCAAAGCGCTTCACATAATGGCCTGCCTCATTTTCGATTTCTTTGCCAAACACAAAATATGTCGGGCTGTAAAATGTAAAATTATCCATTATTGCCTCCTCTCAGCAATCATTTCTATTTGATATTTTTAATTATATCAGAAAAACAAAGATAAAGATAGAAAAATCCCTGATGCTCCCTGTTTTATTTTCTTACTTAATGCCGGATACTTTCATCAAGTATCACAGTAAACGGCCCGTCATTACAGAGCCGGACCTTCATGTCTGCGCCGAATTCTCCGCATTCCACCACCGGCACCTGTTTTTTGCATTCCTCAATTATGTACTCATAAAGCTCCTCTGCCATAGCCGGTTTCCCTGCATCGACAAAGCTTGGCCTGTTTCCCTTTTTGCAATTTGCATACAAGGTAAACTGCGACACGAGAAGCAATTCCCCGTTTACATCGCTTAAAGAAAGGTTTGTCTTTCCCTGTTCATCCTCAAAAATGCGAAGTCCAAGCATTTTCCGGATATAAAAATCAGCATCTTCCTTCGTATCTGTCTGCCCTACTCCGATCAAAACCAGAAGCCCCTTTCCGATCGAACCGGTTGTCCGGCCATCCACGGTTACACTGGCCTCTGAAACTCTCTGAATGACTAATTTCATCTTATGTCTCCCCTCTTAAAAATTGTTTTTTCATTCTATCTCCCAGTAGATAATTTCTATTATGCTGGCACCATACCATCACTTCCACATCATTGCTTTGCAGGATGTGTTTTTTCTGTTTCTATATTATCATACAGCCTCTAATTTTTCCATAAAAACGTGGCATTCCTCTTATTGCTGTAACTGTTACATTGCCGCGTTTTTCCTATCCGGATGAAGTTGATTGAGCCAGAAGCCAGAACTATCTTTGTATCATTACAAAAAGAATTCCCTGTTCGAGAGCTGTAATATTTAGCTATTTATCTTGCCTTTTAGTTTACATAATTAATTTACGTAAATCATTTACAAAAAATACAATTCTTATATGAAATAGAATATTTCCTGGTTGTCATACGACCTTATTTCGGCTATGATAAAAGCCGGAATAAAAACAAAAAATACAGGTGATAAAAGGAGTATTCCATGAAATTACAGAAACTGCTCAGCCTGACACGAAAGGCGATAGACGAATTCCAGATGATACAACCCGGGGACAAAATTGCAGTCGGCATTTCAGGCGGCAAGGACAGCCTCACACTGCTGTATGCCCTGAGTGCGCTCAGACGCTTCTATCCGGCCCCTTTTTCAATTGAGGCAATAACGGTCAGCCTTGGCTTTGAAGGCTTTGATTTAGGGCCAATAAAGGCGCTCTGCCAAGAGTTGGATGTGCCCTATACCATTGTGGATACGGAAATCGGGAACATCATTTTTAAAGAACGCAAGGAAGAAAATCCGTGCTCACTGTGCGCCAAGATGCGAAAAGGCGCGTTTAATGAAAAAGCAAAAGAACTGGGCTGCAACAAGCTTGCATATGCCCACCATAAGGACGATGTGGTCGAAACGCTCCTGATGTCCCTTATCCTGGAAGGACGTATTCATACGTTTTCCCCGGTTACTTATCTGGACCGAATGGACCTGACTCTCATCCGCCCTCTAATCTATGTAGATGAGGCAGACGTAAAAGGCTTTATGAACCTGTATCACCTTCCAATTGCGAAAAATCCCTGCCCTGCCGACGGTTTTACCCAGCGGGAATACGCAAAGAATCTGATTCAGCAGCTCAGCCACGAACATCCGGGCACAAAGGAACGCATGTTTACTGCTATTTTAAACAGTGAGCTTCCGGCCTGGAAAGTACGTATTCCAAAAAAACAACGGACAAAATCAGTAACCTCCGGTGCACCTGCTGTCTGATACTCGGTTTAATTTAGCCAAACCGTTTTCAGACAGTCCGAAGCTTGTTCAGCAAATCTGTAAAGTAACCAGGCAGAGGCGCTTCCACCTCAAGATACTTTTGTGTAGATGGGTGAAGGAATCCGATTGTCATAGCATGAAGCGTCTGCCCCTGCAAGCCAGAAAACGGGCATTTGGACGGACCATATACGTCGTCTCCCAGAATTGGGTGGCCGATGCTTTTCATATGCACACGGATCTGGTGGGTACGGCCGGTTTCAAGCTGACACTCAATGTACGTAAATTTGTCAAACAGCTCCAGAATATGATAATGCGTAACTGCCGTCTTTCCTCCGGGGACATTGACGGCCATCTCTTTGCGCTTCTGCGGATGCCTGCCAATTGTCGTACGCACCGTACCGTCTTCCGTCAGCCGCCCG
>CAOJHI010000219.1 GCA_948436005.1 uncultured Lachnospiraceae bacterium | reverse complement strand
TTACTAAATTTTCAATATAGCACATTCCCTGAAGACTTTCTATGGTGCAGTTAATCAGTGTCAGATTTTTCGCATTCCACCCCAGATACTCACCGGAAATAAAAGAATCATAAACCGTTACATTTTCGCTGTTCCAGAACGCATCCTTAGACAGCATTTTTGCATTGCGTATTTCCACATTTTTTACTCCGTCAAATGAATAGTTTCCGATCAGTTCAAAATTGCTGATACTCATATTCCGGCTGTTCATGGCAAAATAATCGCCTTTTGCCATAACGGGTATTTCCATTTAAACATGCTGTTTCTGAGCTCAATGTCACTGCTCTCTTTCAGCGGTGATTCCCCTGCATCAAAAATTGTATCGCGGACCAACAAATTTTTCTCCCCAAACAACGGACGTTCTCCTGTCAAATATGCCTGATTGATCTCTTTTCTTCCTTCCATTCCTGTTCTCACTTTTTATATCCTCCTTAACTTACAACAATCATTCAATTGTTCAGACAGAGCTGTAGAATGACTGCCTCTCCTTCCTTATTGTCCATGCCTCACACCCCATCTTTTTTTCAGCTCTTTTTCATCATTTATAGTATAAAATGCAGAAAATTAAATAGCAAATACCTTATTTTAATTCATATCTATAATTGAAAACTATGCAATTTCATGTTACGATACCTGCGATGCTATTACGATACCATGATGATTCGTACCGGTGCCAGGCATCGGTTGGACTGAAGCGGAGGTTTTTTATGGAATTACGTGTGTTGCAGTATTTTCTTGCCATTGCCAGAGAACAGAGTATCGTGAAAGCTGCAAGAGCCCTGCACCTTTCTCAGCCCACACTTTCGACACAGATTAAAAATATGGAAGAAGAGCTTGGAAAGCAGCTTTTGATCCGCGGCACAAAAGGTTCCCGGAAAATAACACTCACAGAAGAGGGAATGATTCTGAGAAAACGCGCAGAAGAAATACTGGATCTAGTGAAAAAGACAGAAAATGAAATTGTTTTATCTGACCGTGTGATCTTAGGAGACGTGTACATCGGCGCCGGCGAAACGGACGGTATACGGCTTCTGGCCAAAGTTGCCGGAAAGCTTCGCAGAGACTATCCGGGCATTCACTTCCATATTTCCAGTGGCAATGCCAACTTTGTCGCAGAACGTCTTGAGCATGGACTGATTGATTTCGGCCTGGTCTTCGCAACACCGGATACTAAAAAATATGACATGCTGATGCTCCCGGTTCAAGATGTATGGGGCGTTCTGATGCGGAAAGATGATCCTATGGCGCAGAAAACGGCCATTGCTCCGGAAGACCTGTGGGATAAACCCCTGTTCTTTTCCCAGGAGCATTCGGATAAAGATCCTCTGATGCGGTGGATGCACAAAAAACGGACTTCTCTGAACATCACAGGTACCTACAATCTTCTGTTCAATGCTTCTTTGTTCGTAGAAGAAGGCCTCGGATATGCTATCTCGTTTGACCGCATTATCAATACCTCCGGCGACAGCAACCTCTGTTTCCGACCGTTGACGCCGCCCCTTTATGCCCAGATGTATCTTATATGGAAAAAATATCAGATTCTCTCCAAACCCACAGAAAAATTTTTGCAGGTATTGAAAGAGATTCTGGCAGAAATGGAAGGAGACTTGGAACATGAACGTATATTATAGTAAAAACCTGTGGGGACGCGACCGGTATGCAAAAAAACTGACATCGGTTCCCCTTCAGAAAACAATCCTGTGGAATACGCAGGAGCTGTTTCTTCCTGCTGTTTATGTCGGGGAAGCAGGCGCCGTCCTGGATGTCTGTGAAAAAATTCCGGTATCTGACATGGAGGCTTTCCTGAAAAAATGGGACAGGGAACGCCGGCTTTCCCTCAAAACTCAGGAAGAGCTGGAACAGTTCCACGCAGAAAATCCAGGCAGCAGAGATTTCATGACCGAGATGAGCCTGGACGGCAGCCCTCTTTCATGCCGGATCAGCGCAGGCCTGATGTGGTACCCGCCTGCAGTTTTCCAGATGACTGCGCACGAAATGAGCGCACCGTACGAAGACAAGTCGCCTGCCCTGCAAACTTCTCCGGCCGCTATTTCCGATACGGCAAAGGCAGCCTCGGACGGCGACTGGACAAATGATAAAATTGCAGAAGAGCTGATGGATGCTTACGGCTGCGACCGAACCTGCTGCTGGCACTTTGGACGGATTTCCTACGAGTGGAAATCAGCCCCTGTCCTGTCGCCGCAGAAGATTTCCCTGTTTTTCAAGGACCGCCCTGTTCCGGTTACGACCGATTATTTTACGACAGACCTGTCCTGCAGGAACGAAAAAATAACCATAACGCATCCTGCAACCGGCCAGAACTATGAACTGACCATCCTCGGATGCGAACCGATGCAGCACAGTCTCAGCTTTGACCAGATTGGAACAAAAGGGATTCTCTATCCGGAACATTCCCAGGTACTTACCTACAAGATATCCCCGGAAATTCCGGACAGCCTTTTTTCCATCCGCGACTGTTCGGACGGCGACCACCCAAGAAAGGCAGACACCACAGATACAGATAAGGAAGATGCGGATAAAGAGCAGAAAAAGCAGTGTCTTTCTTCCTCCGTGTTCGTGATCGGCAATCACCGCGGTTCCGACCACGCTGCTGTCTCGTCTCTGCATTTTGAACCTGTTTCCACTGTGCAGTGGAGAGCAGTCTTCCATATAAAGAAAAAAGCCGATCTGCAGATCAGCTTTTCGGTTCCGGATGTTTCATAAAAAGTTTTGGATACCTGAAGAAGAGACAGTCCAGGTTTCATCTTCAGGTGTTCGATGAACAGCATGATATTTTTGTAATTTTTAATTTCCCTTTATTTTAAACCATAGCGTGCTTGCGAGCTTCGATATACAGGTCAATATCCTCGATGATATAGTTCGTACCTGTTGTGTGCAGGGCTTCATAGCAAGAGTAAATATACTCCCATACACGGTAACGGCTGAAAAGCTCTGCAAGTTGCTTGCCCGTCAGATGCTTTGCCAGCTTGTATTGCTCGGCACAGTAAATCATAAATTTTCCTTGACTGCTCATAATCAAGCCTCCTCCGGTAGTTCAAATCTACCCGTCTTTTTTTCTTCATCGAACAGATTGAACAGGGTAAGCGGACTGAAATGCCATAGTTTCGTCTCTTCCTGCTCCAGAAGGGCATAAACCTTTGAATTATAAAACTCATTTGAAGCAGTCATTTCGTCATACCCGTAGTTTTCAGTAATCAAATGAACGATCTGTTCCACCAATACGCCCATAACAGCGCCGAATTTTTCTGCCCCCATTACAATTCCTCCTGCGGGACTGTCCCGATAAATTTGAGATAGGAAAGCGCCTTTTCGCTTGACAAAACCAACTGATTATACAGCTTTTTGATTTTCAATGCTTCCAAAGTCTGTCCTTGGTAAGTACGCCTGCTGAATAGAGTGTGAATGTGGTATAAACATCATCATTCGCAACGGGGCCGAAAATGAAATCATAAGCTACTCCTGTATAATTCCCAGAACGATTTTCCGATACAAAATCCAGCCAAGCCTCATTTGCACTGTCAAAACGCAGAACCGAACATTCACGGAAAGCGCGGGCCTCTTCGATCTCATAAATGCTGACGTTTTTTTCTCCCTCTTTGCGGCGCTTTGTCACCTTATCCGCAAAGCCTATCGCCTGTGTTTTATTTGTTGTCGTGTAAAATCCGAAACCGAAATCAAGAAAACGGTTCTGTGGGATCAATTTTGGTTCGGATACAATCACATTGCTACCGTGATATAAAATCATACCGCACCCTCCAATATTTTATCCGCGATTGCTTTTTCATCCTGCAAAGCTTTCACCATTGCCTCAATGTGCCGCCGTTTCTCTACAAGCGCGCGTACATTTTCAATTTCCTTTTTGCTGACATACTTTGAAACTACCTTTTTGCCGTCCCTGTATTTCAGATAATAATAGCTCTTTTCGCCAACCGTCTTTTCCGAAATCGTTCCCCTCGGCAAAGAGGACAATTCGTTTTGATATTTCAGCAGCATATATTCGATTCTCTGCTTTTCCTGTGTGACCGTATGTAAAATCAAATTCAATCCCATCACCTGCCTACCTCTATTATACGCAACAAAAGCAGAAATATCAACAGGTTGTTGCTCAAATTCAAAAAAAAGGATTTTGGTTATCACATTTTTTGTTTCAATTTCTTTATATAATCATTTCCATCTTCCAAAGCGTATTTGTTTCTCTATGTCTGGTTTATATTGCTCTAATTGTGGCTCCTCGAGATTTGCGTAACCAATACCGATAAATACGGGTATCATATAGGTCGGCGGTACTTTCAGTTTTTTCTTAACTATATCGTGTTCTTTGTTCAGCGGTATACGCATTGAGCAGGACAGCCCTTCTGCCGTTGCCGCCAAAAACATATTTTCTATCACACACCAAATCGTGGCAAAGGGATTTAATTTTGAAATATACTCGCCGTTCAATTCCTTTGATTTGAATAAAGGAATTATGACATACGGCGCTTCTTTCAGCATCGTATACTGTTTTGGCATAGCGTAGCCGTACATTTTTTGCCCCAATGTAATCGGATAAGGTCTGGGCATATTCAGATACCTGTCGGCATCGAATTTATCCGCAATCGCTTTGGCTTCGGAAAAGGCATATTCTTTTTCTTCATCGGTTCTTAAAATGATATACTGCCAATTACGGTTATGATCCCAGGTGGGGGCTTTGTTTCCTGCTTCCAAAATTCTTTTAATGACCTTAAAATCAACTTCTGTATCTAAAAATTCCCTCGTCGTTTTCCTTTTGTTAATTACTTCGTAAAGCTCCATATTTCCTCCGTTTCCTGATTGATAAGCTTTGTCAGGTTTTTTGTAAATGTCCGTGAGAGGTCAATCAGCTGTTTTTGCTCCTCCTGTGTAAACATAGCCATTGCCGTATCTTCTGCCCATGTGATGTGGCAAACAACTTTTTCACAGTAAGCTTTGCCTGCTTCGGTTATCCGTACCAATTTCTCCCGTTTATTTTCTTTTCGCTCTTCAACAGTTACATACGCTTCGCTTAAAAGATTTCGTATAATCAGATTGACTGTTTGTTTAGACTGAAAGGTTCGCTGACAAATCTCTGTCTGCGTCACACCATTCTTGCCATAGAAATCCTCATAATATAGAACATTGACTACTAACAGTGTTTTCATCAGCATTCCGTGGCGTTTCGCGTACTCATCATACAACGCAAGCTGCTCATCCCGAAATTTGCAATACAGATATGCGTTTTTCTTGGTTTCCT
>CAOJHI010000218.1 GCA_948436005.1 uncultured Lachnospiraceae bacterium | reverse complement strand
AATACGGCACAGGGGCTGGAGGATTGAGGATGCACAGAGTATTGAGCAGATACGTTCAGCTTTTGCCGGCATTTCTGAGGTATATATTGCAGACGGGCATCACAGGGCAGCGTCTGCAGTGCGCGTTGGCCTGAAACGCCGTGAGCAGCATCCGGACTACAATGGAGGAGAGGAGTTCAACTATTTTCTTTCTATTCTGTTTCCGGATGAAGAGCTTATGATTATGGACTATAATCGTGTTGTAAAAGATCTGAATGGTTTGACAGAGCAGGAGTTCCTGGACAGAATCTCAGAAAAATGTATTATCCGCAGCCTTGCAGCCGATGATCCGGCAAAAGCAACAAAGCCGGAAAAGAAGGGTGAGCTGATGATGTACCTTCAGGATACGTGGTATCATCTGACGATCCGGGAGGAATTCTGCAGTGCAGATCCGGTAGAGGGGCTGGATGTATCAATTCTGCAAAAAGAGGTACTGAGCCCTGTTCTTGGCATCGGAGACCCGCGGGTTGATGAAAGGATTGATTTTGTCGGAGGCATCCGCGGGTATGGTGAGCTTGAGAGAAGAGTACATTCAGACTGTGCCGTAGCCTTTGCGATGTATCCGACTGCTATTTCAGAGCTGTTTGCGGTAGCTGATGCGGGGCTTTTGATGCCGCCGAAGTCAACCTGGTTTGAGCCCAAACTTCGGAGTGGGTTGTTTATACATGAAATAGAAAAATAAAGATAGAAAAGTAAATAGGAAAACAAAGTAAGAGCTGGGCAGAGGCCTGGCTCTTTTTTTGTGGGATTTGTGTGTAAAATGGAAAATATTTTTGCTTGTAAGGCTGAGATAGTCTCTTTAATGCAAATTTTAGGGAATCGAAAGATGGCATATTTTCAGTTTGGAAAAATTGAGTATATTTTTGATTGAATTTAGAAAATTGTTTGTTTTATTGGTAAAATTCATATAAAAAAGGGAAAATTAAAATATGCCATCTTTAAAGTTGCAAATTTTAGGGGGGGGGGTAAAATTATCTAGGAAAACAGAATTTTCCGGAATCTTTAAAAAATTATAATAAAATCATGAATAAATCGTAAAAAAGGTCTTGATTTTTAGCAAAAACAGGAATATTATAACCAACATATAAAGTTTCGGCCACATTTAAGATTTCAGAAGCTTCCTTTTGTTTGCTAAGTAAACAGGCCGGGGGGCTTTTTTTCTGCAAAAAGAGAGGGGTAACTTTTTGTCAGACAAATGTACTCTGGTGAGGCTGCAAATTTTTTATGGGGCTGAAACAAACAAAACTATTTGCCAATAAAAAAAAGAGAGGAGTGGGAGACGTGCGTAATGCATGGAGAAGAGTAGTTAGTTTTGTTATAAGCTTTGCTATGGTTCTGGGGGGATTTCATGGAGGGGGGCTTACGGCTTTTGCGACAAGTATTGGCAATAACCCCAAACCGGTAGTTGATATTGCGGTGAATGTACCAGAGGATTATCCGGGAACATTCCTCGATTTCAAACAGGAACTCACAGAAAAGCTGATCAGTCAGGGTATGGATCCGTCGACGTTTCGAATCACGACAACGGCGGCCAAGATCGATACAACAAATTTGAATGGTTGGTATGTATATGATCACTATTATGATCAGACGCAGTACAACAGTCTGAATCTGTCAGCAGATCAGCAGTTGAAGCAGCCATTCCGGGCAGCAGATAACTCGCATATCAGTGGTGGTGTCACAACGATAGAAGCAAGTGGGGCGCGTACTACGAATATTTCGGGTTGCCGGGCATTCAAACAGCATATTGATTCCTTTGCAGATGCAAACGGAAAGGCAAATATGGTGTTTGCCGGTTATGGAACAACTCCATTGCTGGACTATATGTTTTATCCGGCTACAAGCGATTCCAGAAGAACGATCAGTTTTGATATGGATGCGAGTGCCGTAGGCCCGCATACGCTTGCAGGCGCAGGCTTTTGTTGAACTGCGGTATTGTGAATGGTAATCTAACAGGTTATGTTCTGTATTTTACAGGCCTTACTTCACAGACCCCTACAGCAGTGATCCGGGCCATCAATTTTCCGGTGAATTCAAATGAGCCTTCCATTCAGTCCGGTACTCAGCTTGGAAGTACAACCATAAATCTGGGACCGCAGAAGAAGGCAAGACTTACGATTGATCTGCGAAAAGACAGGGTATCTGTTCAGTCGCAGCCGTACAGCGGCGGTACACTTGGTACACTGGTAACGAATTTTAATTCTATACCTTTGACACCAAACGGGCTGAATGGCTTCGGACCAGTAGTTGGTTATACCAGCCATGGCTGTTCAGAGCTGACCATTTACCGTTTCATGGACCTGGAGATGCGTTATGAGGCTTCTGCATTTGATGCACTGAAGCAGGTGCAGTACTATGAAGGTGCGGAATACAAATATTTCATCAACCTGGTAGGAGCAAGCAATAACCCGCAGGTACCGGATGAAAAAGATCCGACTTATGCAGACGGTATTAACCGTATGAATGAAAACGAGATCTTCTATATCAGCAATGGTAATGACGGGAAAATTGTTACAGATTCTACTGACAGCCATCTCGGACTCGGTGCCGGAAACGGATTTTATGCAACAGGTGATGACTATGTTGAAGCAATGGCACAGTTCATTGCAACAAACTATTTTGAGGAAAACCATTTTCAGCAGGCACAGGTTAAGAGTGAGATCCCGCTGGCGAATTTCTTTATCGAGGATGTAAATACCGGCGATCAGGTTATGACGATTCACAAGCAGCATCTTGTGAATACAGGTGACACGGTTACGGTAAATATCTTTGATAAGTCAAAAACGGGTACAGCCGGAACCAGAATTTCGCAGTGGCAGTTGAAAATTTACGATCCGAACAATACAGAGGTTTATGCTTCCGGATGGAAAACGAATCTGAACCAGATTGAGGATTTCGTTTACGATAAGACGAAAGATGATGGCCGTTGGATTTTTGAACTGACTGTTAAGGATGACAAAGGAAATGAATCGAAAGCGTTCCAGACTTATCTGACTGCATTCCTGGATGATGTGGAGCCGGAGATCGTAGGAAATAATACCGGAAGGAATGAAGCAACAATTACTCTGACGGATAAAGGCGACGGTATTGATGAAGATGGTATTACACTGATTGAGGATGGCAGAGGCTCCGGTGTTGCAGCTTATTACATCACAGATGATCCCAATGGTCCGGCACCAGAGGAAAGCGAGTGGATTTATCTTGACGAGGTCACTCATACATATGATTTTAAAGTAGATGTCAGTGAGTACGCAGGGAAAGGAAAAGCCCTGGTTGTATGGGTGAAAGATGAATGTGAAAACATTGGTAACAAAGCAGTCTTTAAGCCAGTACATGTTATTGTGGAAAATCCGGATGACCCGGATGACCCGTTGGATGAGTACTATGTAATCGGTGATAAGGAAATCATTGTGCTTCCGGAGCCGCCGGACCCGGATGACCCGGAGTCAGCATTCCAGGTATGGAAGGATGAGGATGGAAATCCGGTAACGCCGGGAACGCCAATCATTCCTCCGGATGATGACGATGAGCCGACAATCATCATTACACCGACTTATACAACAGATACCGGAATACTTCAGTTTGACGCAAACGGTGGAAAGATTGGTGAGACGGATAATAAGAAACATGTGGTAGCAGCATTAAGCAGTGTTTGTAGCCAGGTAGTAAAGTATAACTATGTACCTGTGCGTGAAGGTTATCTGTTTACAGGATGGACTATGGCAGACGGAACGGCGATTACAACGCAGCAGATCGTGAAAGACGTGCCAACTGTCGTAAAAGCGCAATGGCAGATTCAGTCTTATAAGCTGAAGTTCAATGCAAACGGAGGTTCCCTTGGAAGCGTAAAAGAAAAAGAACTTAATTACGGTGCTGCAATTAATCCGGAAGTGACCAAACTGACTGGCCGCGAGCTTCCGAGCAAGCCTGGTTACATTTTCAAGGGGTGGAAAGCAGACGCAGCAGGAACTACGGAAATTGGAAGTGCAACTATGCCGGCATCTGATTACACGGTCTATGCGCAGTGGCAGGCAGATGGTTCGAAGTTTGTAGTACATTTTGACAGCAACGGCGGTAGCCGGATTTCTGATCAGGCGTATGTGACGGCATCAGCCAGCAAATATGATAATTTCCTGAAACCTTCAAAATCAGGTTATATATTTGAAGGCTGGTTCTACAAAAATGACGATGGCAGTGAGACAAAGTATGAAGGCGGTGAGCCATTTATTAAAAAGTCAGAGCATACCTTTGTTGCGCACTGGTCGACAAGAACTGATACGCGTTACAATGTAACCTATTATGTGAGAACTGACTCCAAGGATGCGGATGGAAATTATATTTATCATAAAGTATCTGGGGAAACCGTTTCTCATACAGGTACAACAGAGAGCAAGATCAGCATCCATGATTATCCGGAGGATCTGAAGCAGACTCTGACGGTGAATGGTGAGGAATATTGGTACAATGAAGCGCTTGAAGGAAATGTACTGGAAGGTACAATTGCAGGAGGTACCCCTACAGAGCTGAAGCTGTACTACAGTAAGTATTTTAACTTGAATATTACCTCAAAGGGTGAAGGCAGGGTTGTTCCGGCTCTGAAACAGAAGGAGGGAACTACACCGACCGTTACATGGAAGGCAGCAGCAGGAAGTCATGTAGCCGAGGTAACGGTAGATGGCGTGGTTCGCGATGACCTGATTGGAGCAGAGTCTTATACTTTGCAAAGAGAGATTCATGAGAACCACAGCGTTTATGTATTGTTTGAAAGAGATCCGGTTAATCCGCCAGTTATTCCGGAACCGGGCAAGGATGTACCTAGATTTCATCAGGTACGGACCGTATTGGAAGGCTGCACGGATGGTTCCTGTGATATCACACCGACAACACGTCTTGCAGAAGGTGAGGATTTCACAGCTACATGGACATTGGGCGAAGGATATGGTGTTGCTGGAATTATCGTGGATGGTGTGGAATACATAGACCTGTCAATATCGTCAGTGGATTTTAAGGGAATTCACGCAGAACATGAAATTATTGTGAAGGTGTCCAAGCTTCCGACAATCGGCGGTCAGAAGACGGACGGCCAGTATACGGTAACAGTAAACCGTTATGGGGGAGACGCAAGCAGTTCTGTAAGCGGAAGTGCAACGGTTGCTTACAATGATTCGTATACACTTACATGGAATTCAGGAGACAATTATCAGCTTTATCGCATTTTTGCTGATGGTGTGGAAAAGACAGACAGCAAATTCCTGGAAAACTCCGGCTCCTGGAAATTCAGAGTAAAGCAGAATACGGTTATTGACGTATACTTTAATGAAAAAGATCAGGATAAAGAGACG
>CAOJHI010000217.1 GCA_948436005.1 uncultured Lachnospiraceae bacterium | reverse complement strand
AGTTCCGTTTGAAATGGAAACGGGTTTGGATGAAAAAGATTATATTGATGGATATAACCTGGATGTGGATCAGCTAGTTCATGATGAGGCGCTTTTATATTGGCCGGAGCGGACGCTCTGCCGTGAAGCATGTAAAGGTCTTTGCCCCACCTGTGGACAAAATCTGAATGATGGCTCATGTAATTGCACGCGTACAGATTTGGATCCAAGAATGGCCAAAATCCTTGATATTTTCAGTAATTTTAAGGAGGTGTAATTCATGTCTATCTGTCCAAAAAACAAAACTTCCAAGGCCAGAAGAGACAAGAGAAGAGCTAACTGGAAAATGAGCGCTCCGACTCTTGTAAAGTGCAGTAAATGTGGCGAGCTGATGCTTCCGCACAGAGTCTGCAAGGCTTGTGGAACGTATAATAAGAAAGAAATCATTAAAATGGATGTTGAGTAAAGAAACATAAAATGGGAACTGTCGGAAATCTTCCGGAGTTCCCGTTTTCATTTTAAGGAGACTGTTATGCAGTATGTTGGTACCTATTTGTCACCGATTGGAAGAGTTTTACTTGCCTGTGATGAGGCTGGGTTGACCGGGCTCTGGTTTGAGGGAGCAAAGTATTATGCCCGTGGCCTTGAGGCGACGCGGCAGGAGCTGGAGCATCCGTACATAAAGGCAGCAAGAAAGTGGCTGGACCTCTATTTTTCCGGACAGAGACCGGACTTTGCACTGCCGATTCATATGCTTGGCACAGTGTTTCAGAAAAACGTCTGGGAAATTCTGAGCACGATTCCATATGGAGAGGTTATAACGTATGGAGAGATTGCCCGGCTTATTGCCTGTAAACAGGGTGTAGGGCGGATGTCGGCACAGGCGGTTGGGGGCGCAGTGGGGCATAATCCGATTTCGATTATTATTCCGTGTCACAGAGTTGTGGGAACTAATGGCAGTCTGACGGGGTATGCAGGCGGGATCGACAAAAAAGTATGGCTATTGAACCATGAAAAGGCAGATATGGAAAAATATTTTATCCCTACAAAAGGGACTGCTTTGTGAAAGCAGAAATATAATAGAAAGAAATATAATAGAAATAATCAATAAAAAATCTGATAATTCCCGAAGGGAGAAACTGCATGAAGATTACGATAATACATGGACAGAATCACAAAGGTTCTACGTATCACATAGCACATAAACTGGCAGAAAAATTAAATGGCGAGATCACTGAGTTTTTTCTTCCACGGGATTTTGATGCATTCTGTGCAGGCTGCACGTCCTGCTTTGAAAAATCTGAAACAAGGTGTCCGCACTATGAAAAGCTTCAACCGATTACGGAGGCAATGGACAAATCGGATCTCATCATACTCGCAAGCCCTGTTTATGTGTACCATGCAACAGGAGCAATGAAAGCATTTCTGGACCACTACGGATGGCGCTGGATGGTGCACCGCCCGGAAGCGCAGATGTTTTCCAAACAGGCGGTTTGTATTTCCACTGCCGCAGGCGCGGGGATGAAGAGCACGAACAAAGATATGGCGGACAGTCTGTTTTGGTGGGGTGTTGCCAGAATTTATAAGTATGGCACTGCAGTGCGTGCAGTCTCGTGGGAACAGGTGGATGGAAAACAAAAGCAGGCCATTGAAAAGAAGCTTGAAGCTTTGGCACAGAAAATCAGGAGCAGGCAGGGGAAGATCAGGCCATCTGTTAAGACGAGAGTCTTTTTTAACGTGATGCGTCAGATGCAAAAACATGGCTGGAATGAAGCTGATGTAAAATACTGGCAGAGGAAAGGCTGGACAGGGAAGAAACGTCCCTGGAAGCATGAAAATTAAGAAAGCTGCAGGAAATGCTATGCAAAAAGTCATTATTATTGGAAGTCCCGGCGCCGGAAAAAGTACATTTGCGCGAAAACTGAGGGATGTTTCCGGGCTTCCATTATACTATCTGGATCTGATCTGGCACAAACCAGACCAAACCAATATCACAAGAGAAGAATTTGACATACAGCTGCAAACAATTTTCAGGAAAGAACGATGGATTTTGGATGGAAATTATCTGAGGACGCTCGAAGTGCGGCTGAGTGCGTGTGACACCGTTTTCCTGCTGGATTTTCCAGTTGAAGTCTGTCTTTCAGGAGCACAGTCCCGCATTGGGAAACAGAGAGAGGATTTGCCATGGCTGGAGACTGTGTTTGATGAAGAATTCAGACAATGGATTCTTTCATTTCCTGTGGAACAATTGCCATACATCTATAAATTGTTAGAAAAATACCGGAAAAATAAGCATATTGTTGTTTTTAAATCAAGAAAAGAGACGGAAGAATACCTGCAAAAGTATTAAAAATACACAGATAATTTCCTGTTGATTTTTACCAGCAGTTCTAGTATGATATATCAAAAGCTTGCGAAGCAGGCTTTGCAGGTGAACAGGAGGCTACAGCATGGGTGAGACAGTAAAGGTTGTTGTTGACGCTATGGGCGGAGACAATGCACCGGGAGAAATCGTAAAAGGCGCGGTACAGGCAGTGATTAGCCATGAAAATATCCACGTGATCCTGACTGGTCAGGAGGATGTGGTAAAAAAGGAGCTTGCAAAGTACACGTACCCGGCAGAGCGAGTTGAGGTAGTGCATACTTCACAGGTGATTGAGACAGCAGAGCCGCCGGTGGCAGCGATTCGCTCCAAAAAGGATTCATCCATTGTGGTAGGACTGTCAAAAGTCCGGCGTGGTGAAGCAGATGCATTTGTATCAGCGGGAAGTTCAGGAGCAGTTCTGGTAGGAGGTCAGGGGATTGTAGGCCGGATTAAGGGAATCGAACGACCGGCGCTTGCGCCATTAATCCCTACTAAGAACGGTGTTGCGCTCCTGATTGATTGCGGGGCAAATGTTGATGCCAGAGCTTCGCATCTTGTTCAATTTGCCAGGATGGGCTCCATCTATATGGAAGATGTTCTTGGTATTTCTCGCCCGCGTGTGGGTATAGTAAATATTGGTGCGGAAGAGGAAAAGGGCAATGCTCTTGTAAAAGAGACCTTTCCGCTTTTAAAAAACTGCAGCGATCTGAATTTTATCGGCAGTGTGGAGGCCAGGGATATTCCGGATGGCGTCTGCGATGTGATTGTCTGCGAGGCCTTTGTGGGTAATGTGATTCTCAAGCTGTATGAGGGAGTGGCAGGAACCCTGATTCAGAAGATAAAGGGCTGTATGATGCAGAGTTTAAAAACGAAGATAGGGGCATTACTGGTAAAGCCGGCATTAAAAGGAATGATGAAGTCCTTTGATGCAAGCGAATACGGAGGAGCGCCGCTTCTTGGGCTGAAAGGGCTTGTGGTTAAAACACACGGAAGCTCCAAGGCAAAGGAAGTGGAGCATTCGATTTATCAGTGTGTGCAGTTTACCGAGCAGCGCATTAATGAGAAAATCAAAGAACATATCTCAATAGAAGAAACAGAAAAAGGAGAGAGCTAGTATTATGGAATTTGAAAAGTTACAGAGCATTATCGCAGAGGTATTGAATGTGGATGCCGATGAGATCACCCCGGAAACAACGTTTGTGGATGATCTTGGGGCGGATTCCCTGGACGTTTTCCAGATCATTATGGGCATTGAAGAGGAATTCGATATTGAGATCCCAAATGAAAAGGCAGAAAAGATAGTTTCAGTCGGCGATGCGGCTGAGGCGATCAGAAACGCGATCGGATAGAACGGGGAGGCTTTGAAAGCCTCCCTTTTACAGGGGCAGAAAGGTTTGGGATGACAGAAATAAGTTTAAAAGAATTGGAAAATAAAATAGGCTATACGTTTCACAATAAAAGAATGCTGCGCCAGGCAATGTGCCACAGTTCTTACGCAAATGAACACCGGGATACGCAGCATGATAACGAGCGGCTGGAATTTCTTGGAGATGCGGTTCTGGAAGTGACCAGCAGCGATGTTCTGTATCATCAGTATCAGGAGATGCCGGAAGGCCAGCTTACCAAGCTTCGGGCGAGCATTGTGTGCGAACCGACGCTTGCTTTGTGTGCGCGGGAAATTGGCCTCGAAAAATACATTCTTCTCGGAAAGGGCGAAGAGCATACCGGGGGGAGATACCGCAATTCCATTATTTCAGATGCAATGGAAGCGCTGATTGGTGCAATCTATCTGGATGGTGGTTTTGCTAATGCAAAAGAGTTTGTCGAGAAATTTATTCTGACGGATATTGAGCATAAAAAACTCTTTTATGATAGCAAGACTATATTGCAGGAGATTGTACAGCGCGATTTTAAAGATGAAGAGATCCGGTATGTCATCACAGGAGAAGAAGGGCCGGATCATGCCAAACAGTTCCTTGTGGAAGTAATGATTGGTAAAAATGCTATGGGAAGCGGCCGCGGAAGCACGAAGAAAAGTGCTGAGCAGGAAGCTGCCTATCGCGCAATCATTGGATTGAAAGGGAAAACAGAAGATGTATCTGAAAAGCATTGAAGTGCATGGATTTAAATCTTTTGCAAATAAGATCGTATTTCAGTTCCATAACGGAATTACCGCGATTGTCGGACCGAACGGGAGTGGTAAGAGCAATGTGGCGGATGCTGTCCGCTGGGTACTTGGAGAACAAAGTGCAAAGCAGCTCCGCGGAGCCAGCATGCAGGATGTTATCTTTGCAGGTACCGAAACCAGGAAACCGCTTGGGTATGCGTCGGTTTCGATTACACTGGACAATGCAGACCATCGTCTTCCGGTATCTTATGATGAAGTGACGGTTACAAGACGCGTTTATCGTTCCGGCGAAAGCGAATATCTGTTAAACGGTACTCAGGTGCGGTTAAAAGACATTAATGAGATGTTTTATGATACAGGTATCGGTAAAGAGGGATATTCGATCATCGGGCAGGGGCAGATTGACAAGATTCTGAGCGGAAAGCCGGAGGAACGCAGGGAGCTTTTTGATGAGGCGGCAGGAATTGTGAAGTTCAAACGCCGCAAAAATACGGCACAGAAAAAACTGGAGACAGAGCGTCAGAACCTGGTGCGTGTAAATGATATTCTTTCAGAACTGACGCGTCAGCTTGGACCGCTTGAAAAGCAGGCTGAAACGGCGAAGATATACCTTCAGAAGAGGGACGAATTAAAAAAGTATGACGTTAATCTGTTTTTACTGGAGTTTGAGCGGCTGCGCCGGGAACTTCAGGAGGCAGAAGAGAAAAAAAATCTGGCTGAGGAGCAGATTGCGGATACAAACGCTGCTTATGAGAAAGCAAAAGAAGAATATGAACTGCTGGAAGCAGAGCTTGAGAAGCTGGATATCGTTTTACAGGAAAAGCGGGAGTCTATCTCCCAGGGACAGCTGCGCAGGCAGCAGTTTGAAAACCAGATTGAGCTTCTTGGCGAGCAGATTAACACAGCAAGAACGAGTGACGAACATCTGAAATCGCGCGTACAGGCGATCGGACAGCAGATTGCAGAGCACGAAGCTGAGGAACAGAAGGCAGCAAAAGAGCTGGAGGAGCTTCGTGTTCAGAAAAGAGAGGTATCGCAAAGAGAAACAGAAGCAGCAGCCCAGGCAGATGC
>CAOJHI010000216.1 GCA_948436005.1 uncultured Lachnospiraceae bacterium | reverse complement strand
TCTACACATATGCGCACACTCTTTCCCTACACGACGCTCTTCCGATCTCATAATCCACTGTGTTCCTGCATCTACAACTGCTTTCCAGCCAATCATCCAGCTGTCAATCAGATCTGCCGGTGATTTTGCTTTTGAGTAGCTGTTACGTCCGCCGCGGGCAATGAAATGTTTGGAATGGCTGTTAAAACCATTATCCTCATATGCACGTGTCTCAAGGGCAGACATGGTTGCGAGATACTCCGGATCATCGCCATAGAAGGAACCGATTTCATTTCCATATCCATGGAATACCTGATGATAACCGATCGCTACAGCCTCTTTTGCATACTCGCTGTACAGATTGTAGAGAAGATCTTCATCGCGTGCAACGCCGAAGGAATAGTGTGCAGCATCAATCATTCCACCCCAGGTGTTGTATGTACGGTCACCGGAAAATACGACCGGAATACCAAGTTCCGTATCCTCTGCAATCGACTGGATCTTATTCAGTACATCAAGCTGTTGTTTCGGCATACCTGTCATTGCTGCAATCATAGTTGTCTCGTACATCTGCTTGATCTGATATGCAACCGGAGCATATACGACATCGTCAACCGTCACATACGGATCTGTCTCGTTATTCATCTGCTCGCTGTCCGGCGCGATAAATGATGTACTATTCATTCCACTCATGCCATCACTTTCAGAAGAATAATCTGTTACCGTAATACCGTTCTTTCCTCCAATACCACCAAATGCAAGCGTACCAGTTTTCTGCTGCAGGCTCATTTTGGTCAGAAGGTCATCTGCACGCTCGGATGAGCTGAGGCGCCAGTCTTCATAAGCATCCAGCTCACCATTTCCGTTCATGTCTTTGAACCACTCTCCGTCAACCTCCATAAATTTCTCAGCGGAAGCTGCGCTCAGACGCGGACGCTCACCCTCTGCTTCAATGTAATAGAAGCCGGAAGCGCTCTCCTGAACTGCTGCTTCTGATGCAAAAGCAGGCTGTACCATACCGTTTACCAGCAGCGCCGGTACCATCAGCAATGGTAATTTGGATTTCTTTTTCTTTGTCATAGTCATTGCTCCTTTTCTTTAATTTTACAGAAAATAATCCTGCTTTTATTATTATAATCTGGACTGTTTTTCCAAAACCATGAAAAAAATAACAGCATTCTGCATTTTTCCAATCTATTATCTATTATTTGGGAATATCCGGCACATTCGATCAGAAAAACATGTACTGTGCTGAATTTTCTTATTATATGTGATATACTGTATAAAAACGACCAAAAGGAGTGTACTTTCATGTTTCGCGTACTAATTGTGGATGACGAGCGTCCCGCACTGCGGTTTGTAAGCTCCATTATTGAAAACTTTTCTCCGGTATTCAAAGTTGTGGGAACGGTCTCCAGTGGAGAGCTGGCACTTAATTTTCTGCAGAAGAACACCGTAGAATTATTAATCACAGACATCAGCATGCACGGTATGAACGGAATCGAACTTTCACAGATTGCACGCAAAATGCATCCGAATATCCATATTGTCATTATCAGCGGCTACGGTGAATTTGAATATGCCCAGGGCGCCATTGCGGCCGGTGTAGACGAATATCTTCTCAAACCAGTAAGTGTCACAAAAATGACAACGATCCTGCAGTCCATCCAGAAAAAGCTTGAGGCCAAAAATACACAGCTCTCTGCTTCGATCTTGCCGGCGCTCGCCTGCCGCCAGCCGTGCAGCAGCACAATCATTGAGCAGCTTTACGGCCAGAAAAGTTACCGTTTTGCCTATATCTGCTGGGGAAACCTTGATATGACGCTGCCAAAATCATTCGGCGCGACATCTCTCATCCTTCCGGCAAACGAATATTTCTATGTGCTGCGCGGCCGCGATGAAAATGAGCGTATTTTGATCGCAGAGGACAGAGGACTGGATGAATTTCTCTCACAGCTCAGCGTATATATGACACAAAATGGAAACCTTTCCACATGGTCGGCCGTCTATACCCCGGTTTTCCGTCCCATCTGCGAGCTCCCGGACTTCATTCTTCCCGCGATCAACATGCTCTATCTGAGGACTGTCATCGGCAAACATCAGATTATGCAGTTTGCCGGGAACACCATGCCGAAGCCGGTCAAGCTGCCTGCCTCTGACCTCAAGCAGCTCAGCTACTTTATCACGTTTAATAAAATGCGCATGATCCGGGATTACTTCCTCTCACTTGCTGATGACTGGGAGAGAAACAGTGTGCCGCAAAGACAGGTCTGGCATCTCGGCCGGCAGATCATTCATCAGATCGCAGCCGTACATGCCCCGGCTCATCAGCGCCTGGAAGAAATCCTGCAGAGCTTTGACGCTCTGATTCACCAGGCTACCTCCTATAAGGAGCTCATGAACGGACTATACACAACCCTTTTTGACGACGGCAATGTCCGCGACCGGAAAATGTCAACCCAGGAGCTCTATGACTACGCGGTCCGTTACATCAGTGAAAATTACGTACAGCCGCTCAGTATGCAGAGTATCTGTGACGAACTTGGAATATCTCAGACATATTTGAGCCGTCTGTTCCGAAAATACAGCAATACTACCTTTAATGCGCTTCTGACGCAATGCCGTATAGAGGCAGCCATGCAGCTTCTCCGTGAAAAACCTGATCTTCTTCTCCGCGATATCGCCGCATGTGTCGGGTATGAGGATTCTTCTTATTTTACAAAAGTCTTCCGGCAGTATACCGGTAAAACGCCTTCCCAGTGGGTATCGGAAGAATAACACAACCGGGTAGGGAAGACTTCTTCCCCTGTCCGCGTGCTGGGTGTCTGTTAGCTCCTGCCGACATATTTCCCTGCCTGCCCGTGCGCATAAAAACAGGCCATATACAGATACTTTCGTCTGTATATGGCCCGTTTTTCTTTTATAAATAGAATAACTTTCATATAATATAGTATACTATTCTGCTTCCATTCTCGCCATCAGCACAGCGCGGTCCAGCTTTTGGGTGGCAGTATGCGGCATTTCTTCCAGATGCACGAAAACATCCGGTAGCATATACCGTGCCAGTTTTGCTCTTAATCCGTTTCTCAGTTCTTTTTCGCTGAGATTGCCAATAAAAAAGCACCATATTTTACCTGTTTTTTTCTGAAAAAGCACGCATCCGTCTTTCCATCCCGGTATGGTGCGCAGCGCAGCCTCCACTTCACCGAGATCCATACGGTATCCCATATGCTTCACCTGCGTATCGCGGCGCCCCAGTACGACCAGCCGGCCGTCCCGGCGCAGATATCCGATATCGCCGGCGCGGTAAAACCGTTCATACCACCCGCGTGCCAGAGGGTCCGTGACCCAGGCCGCTTCTGTCCGCACCTCATCTCTGTGGTAGCCTGCCGCAATCCATGGACTGGAAACGAGCATCTCCCCGCTTTCACCGTCCGGTACCTCATCTCCATTTTCATCTACAAATACAAGATGTACCTTTGAAAAAGGACGGCCCACAGACAGCGGCTCCCCTTCTTCAGGCTCTCCTTCCACCTTTCCGACTGCCACAGAAAACATTTCCGTAGAACCGTAAAAATGATACCACCCGGCGTTCGGCGTAGCCTGCATCCACTGAGCCAGCGGCTGCCACGGCATGGACTCGCCTGACATAATGCCGTACCGCAGCTGCGGCAGAACGCCGGGTTCCAGCACCCCTGCGTTTACTACGCCAATGAAACTGGACGGCGTCATAGTCAGCTCCGTTATTGCATGACGATTCAGACATTCGATAAACTTTCCTGGAAAGGTAAGAACC
This sequence comes from uncultured Lachnospiraceae bacterium, assembly GCA_948436005.1. Classification (GTDB taxonomy): domain Bacteria; phylum Bacillota; class Clostridia; order Lachnospirales; family Lachnospiraceae; genus Choladousia. The sequence continues at coordinate 1,848 of CAOJHI010000216.1, read as the reverse complement.
CCGGACGGGAGCAGATAAACAGTTGCCCCAAGCGCTACCGGCGGAAAGATATCAATAATTGAATTTGCATAAAAGAACGGCGACTGATTTCCAAATATCACATGCTCGTCAAAGCCGTATATTTCGATGGTTGCCTCCGTCCAGTGCAGATAGCTGAAATGCGTCTGGACAGAGCCCTTGGGAATTCCTGTAGAACCGCTCGTATATAAGATCGACATTGGATCGTAAATCTTTGTCTTTGCACGTAGCCTGTCCAGTATTTCCGGATCTGCGTTCTCCCGGACCGCACATTCATAAGTCAGTACGGGTGCACTGACTTGTTCCACTGCCTCCAGAGCACGAATTCCTTTTTCATCCGCCAGAATTGCTCCCGGAGCAAGCAGATCAAGCAGCTGTGCAAGACGCTGCGGCGGCATTGAAATGTCAAGAGGCGCATACGCACGGCCGGCATACAACACTGCATACAGTGCAGGAATCGTCTGGATGCTGCGGCCATCCATCAAAAGTGCCACCGGCGCCCTTCCGGGTGACGCACACGCCAGTGCAGTCCCGATACGCTGCGCCCGCTCCTGCAGCATGGCAAACGTCAACTCCTCCCGGTCGTCATAAAATGCCACACGCTCCGGCACACGCTCTGCCGTGCGCTCCAGATACTCTAACATATTCGATAACATACTTGTCACGTCCTTTCTTCCTGGATGACATACTGTCAGATATTTTCTTCTCCGGATGATTCAAAAAACGGATACCGTTCGTACCACTCCTGCGAACATTTCTCATACGATAGATATCTTTCATCCCCGCGGCGGTCCGGCAGATCATACAGTTCTTTCAGATCCTCTCCCAATTTTCGGGAAAAGGTCATACTTCCTTTCACATTCAGATGCTGCCAGTCAGCAAAATCCGAAGAATAACGCAGACCAAAACGCAGATCCCTGTCATTATAATTAATCCCCGTAATCCCGTACTCTTCCGCGATACTCCACAGCCTGTTATAATAGGTATGATCGACTGCATAGTCCGGATTGGGAATCCCCACAAGCATCACCGGAATCTCCTCATCACGGCACATTTCAAAAAGCTTTCTTACATATTCTTCCTGTCTTTCATTCATGTTGCGCCGCACATTCGTGGGAACAACAGAAGGCCTTTGATGATGCTCGACTGCATCCACCTCAATAAAACCTTTCCAGTTTTCCCCGCGGCCTCCATTATCCGGAGGAAAGACAAAGTCCTCCGCAGTAGCCCGTTCATAATTTTTATGTACCTCCGGAATACCAAGAATATATCCCATCGCATCTTTCGGTGTTTCCACGCAGGAACTGATTGCACCGATACGGTTTTCTATCCCGCGTATCCCGTAGGTCGAGAGAATCGTTCTCCCGCGTTTGGAATAATCACGTGTATATACAGACGGCTTGGCATCCAGAAGAATCACTTTCGGATGCTGCGTTTTCAGCGCTTCCCGGATCGTGTAATAGCTGACCCAGAACGGCTGCTCCGCGCTGCACAGATTGTAAGCAGCAATCCCGTACTCTGACCAGAGTACATTGGTGTTAACACCTGCGTACGCCAGGCTCGTCCCCACGGTCAGCACGTCCACTGTGTCCTTTGGCTGGCGGTAATAATTGATCATACTGCAAATTCCATAATCATGTTTCGGCGTAAGCACATACGTGGCATACGCAAGCGTAAGAAACGCAAGCACTGAAAAGCATACGCACCGCAGCCAGAAAAACCCCAATACTTTTCTCCTGCTTTCCCCCTGCCCCTTCATTGCAGCACCTCCTGGCAGAATTGTGTATACAGAAACGCCGTACCATCATAGTCCGGCCCATACATACCAAA
>CAOJHI010000215.1 GCA_948436005.1 uncultured Lachnospiraceae bacterium | reverse complement strand
CTGTTTTTTTGTTTTTTTCTTCATACATATGTCGTCTTTTTCTCCTCCCCTGTACTTTCACACAAATAAAAATGGAAGCATATCTTGTATGCTCCCACAATCCTTTCTTCAGTGTGTCCCTCTGACTACTTCTACTCCATGCACATCCAGCCATTCTCCAATCTGCGTTATGGCCGGACATTCCTTTCCCTCTTTGTTCCTTGTGCACACGCCAAAGTGAACCACTTCCGTTCCTTCTGAAACAAGCCTTTCCAGTTTTTCTTTCAGCCCTGCACTGTTTTCCGGCGTATTGCCGCATCCGTTGCATCTGGCAAAAGCGGTCAGCACGGCTTCTTCTCCCCGATATACGGTAAAACTCCTGGTCTTTGTCTCCCAGGCCTTCATACACGCTGCTCCCGCACATACCTCATTTGCCTTCAGACAATTAAACATCGCTACTCTCTTCATGATCTTTCCTCATTTTTCTGTAAGCCGGGTGATAGAGAATATGAAGTTCTCCGTTTTTATCTTTCAGCACATCCGCATCGATCTCATAGACTGCTTTGATAAATTCCGGCGTCAGCACTTCTTCCGGCGTCCCGCTCTTTACAATCAGCCCGTTTTCCACAACCAGAAGCCGGTCACAGTACATTGCCGCAATATTCAGATCATGAATTGCTGCAATCACCGTCAGGTTCAGTCCCTTCACAATATCCATAAGCTGAAACTGATATTTGATATCCAGATGGTTCGTCGGCTCATCCAGAATCAGGCACGGCGTTTTCTGGGCAAGCGCCCGGGCCAGAATAATCCTCTGCTGCTCACCGCCTGAAAGCGTAGAAAAAGAACGGTTTTCAAACTCGCTCATGCCCACCGTTTTTAAGGCTTCCCGTACAATCTCATAATCTTCGGCATTGTCTCTTTCCATTGCGCGCTTATGCGGCGTCCGGCCCATCAGAACCACTTCACTGACGGAAAATTCAAAATTGTAATAATTATGCTGCGCCACAACTGCCATCTTTTTGGCTGAATCGCGTACCGCATAGGATTTCAGCGGTTTACCGTCCAGATAAACGGCTCCCTTACCCGGCTGCAGAACCCGGTAAATGCATTTCAGCAGCGTGCTTTTTCCGCTTCCGTTCGGCCCGATCACGCCGACAAATTCCTTCTCTCCCACATGGAGGTCAATCCCATTCAGTATCTTCGCATTTCCCAGAGACAGCTCCACCTTCTGCGTCTCAATCTTCATGAATCACCGCCTCCGAATCCGTAACGTTTCCGAACCATCAGGTAAATAAAACAGGGCGCGCCGATGATAGAGGTCAGCAGCCCCACCGGCAGCTCCATTCCGGGAAGGATAATGCGGCAGAGCACATCTGCCCAGATCAGGAAAATTGCTCCGATCAATGCGCAGATCGGCAGTATTTTTTTGTGGTCCGTGCCAAATACCATTCTGACCAGATGCGGAATAATCAATCCCACAAATCCAATGGTACCCGAAGAATACACGACAAATCCCACAACTGCTGCCGAAACCAGAAGATATACCTGGCGCAGCCTGTGCAGGTCCGTCCCCAGCGTAATTGCCGCCTCATCTCCTAAAAGCATGAGATTCAAGCTGCGGTACTGGCTCCAGAAAAACAGCAGAGCCAGAAACACAATGGGTAAAACCACGGTAATATTTTCCCAGCTCGCGCCTGCAAAGCTTCCCATCAGCCAGAAGGTCACATTTTTCAGCGCATCGTTATCACTGCTGAAATACACGACAAAGCTTGAAAATGAACTGCAAACAGAACTCAGCGCCATGCCACCGAGCAGAAGCTTGACGGACGTCGCCCTTCCCCCAATATTTGCCAGCGCAACAACGGCAACAGAAATACCAAACGCACCAAGGAACGCCATCACGCCCACATAATTTGATCCAAACCTCGCTCCGACGCCCAGAAGAATCGCAACCGTTGCGCCCAAAGACGCACCTGACGAAATGCCAAGCGTATACGGCTCAGCCAGCGGATTTTTTACAACTGCCTGCATAATGACACCGCATACTGCCAATCCCATCCCTACTGCTAAAGACAGCATCAGCCTGGGCAGACGGATAAAGCATACGACGTCGTATATTTTTCCGCTCCCGTACACAGAAGCATCTCCTATGCCAAAAAGCTGATACAGAATGACTCCGTACACATCCCGAAAGGGAATGCGCACAGAGCCAAAAGTTACTGCAAGCAGTACAGACAAAATCAGCAGTATCAGCAAAACGATCATAGTCATCACATAACCTGGCGTTTTTTTAATCAGTCCTGCTCTTTTGTCTTTCATCATCTTTATTCATCCTTACTCCGTATAAAACTCCGGATAAAGAGCTCTTCCGATCTCGTTCAAACCGTTGATCGTACGTACGCCGCTGGTGTAAACGTCGGAAAGGTCAATGGCGTAAACAGCTTCGTTCTGTACAGCCTTCAGGCTGGCATAACCCTGGTCGTGTGTCAGTTTTTCTGTTTTTGTCTCATCGCCGATCACAAAGATCACGTCCGGATCAAGATTGATGAGATCCTCAGCGCCGAGATCGCCTGCCGCATCCAGCAGCTCTGCACCCATCTCTGTTATCATGTTTCCTGCAAGCGTCGTCTTGTCGTAATTCCAGATGGAATCCTTCATGAATTCCACAACCAGAACTGTTTTCTTTTCCTGTCCTTCGGTCGCTTCCGTAACACGTGCCACCTCAGCTTTCATTTCGTCAACGATTTCCTGCGCCTTATCCTCCACATCGAAAATTCTGCCAATGGTCAGGATATCGGTATATTCATTTTCCAGAGTACGGTTTTCACTGATATCATTGGAATTCAGCGCCATGTAGGTATTGATCCCATTTTCATGCCAGTAATCTACGTCGCCGATGGTCTTGTCCGAGAAGGAGGACTTCCAGCCCAGAATAAAATCCGGCTCCATCATAATCGCGTATTCCTTGCTCATGGCTGCATTGGTGTCTACAAACTCATTGTATTCCTTTCCGGACGCGACCTTATCAAATTCCTCCTGAAGCTCCGGAAGAACGCTCTCTCTGTCGACTCCTACGGCGCAGATAATCCGGTCGCCCAGGCCAAGCGCCAGAAGCGTCTCCAGAGAATTCTGCCAGAACGTCAGAACCCGTTCCGGCGCTTTTTCAAACGTTTCCTCCACCGGCTCCTTCGCATAGTTAAAGGTAGATACCGTCAGCGGATAATTATCCGATGCTTCCACTGCTTCTGTGATCGATTCTGTTTCTCCTTCTGCCGTGGCAACCACGCTCATGCTGGTAACCAATGACGCTGCCATGCCCACGCACAGCAGTAAACTTACTGCTCTTTTTTTCATTTTTTCCTCCATGTTCCCTTCCCGGAACGCAGACAAGCTTTTCAGAACAATCGGGCGGGCGGTTTTCCCCGCACGCCGCGCCGGCCGCATGCTGCATTGCAGCAAATTTCCTCTTGCGGACGTGCGCATAAAAAATAAAGTGCCGCCTGACACTTTATTTTTATATCCTATAAGCTATTCCAGTGCAATATCTTTGGCGGGAAGATTTGACTGCCGCTGCAAAGCAGGTTTCCTGACTCTACCTCCTGGCAATTCCGCCTTCTCATGCTTGCGCACAATGGCTGACTCACGTCATGGAATATACCGCGTAATTACAGTGACCCGATCGTGCAGGAATCTCACCTGACTTCCCTTTTAAATCTACGGTTCCGCATCTGCGCGGAATGTAAATCACTTTGCTGCGTCTATGAAATTGTTTACTTTTTTAACATAACATGGAGGAACAATATCTGTCAATAAATACCACATCGGTTTTTCATATTTTTTAAAAACATTCTCTGAAATTTTTCTGCCAGAGCTCAAAACTACACAATCCCTGTTTGCGCCAGTCACACTTCCCACAGGAAGCGTCAAACACTTCCTGCGTCATATGGGACAGCACCGTCTCTTTCAGTTCCCTCCGGCTGTATGTTTTTCCACAGCACAGTCCCAAGCTTTCCAGCAAATTGGCATCCTTTTTTGATGTCCGGCTCTCATGTTCACAGTAACGGTTAAAAAGAAATTCCATTTCTGATTCCGGCTTCCTGCCTCTGCTTCCCTCCTGCTCCGGGACTGCAGGCTCAAGATTCGGACAATGCGTGCACACCTCGTCCGGAGAAGCCAGCGGGCGAATCTCCTCGTCCGTGGTTCTGAGCCGCTCTATCACTTCTACCATATGCGCACAAAACTCCTTGCTATACCCATGCCCCTGATACATAGGAATACACAATAGATGATGAGCACGAAGTTCCATTGTATCTCCTCCTCTTTATACCATCTGTACACCAGCGCTTTTCAAACCTGTCCGGACAGCTTTTGCCGCTATGTATGCCCCTGCCAGGGAGGCAACATCTTTTACCAGATACGGAACAGATGCCACAAAAAACGCTTCCTTCCAGCCCATGCCCGTGACAAGTGAAAACTGAATCACCCCAAACAAATGGCAGGCTGCAAGCCCCAGTATGGAAAGCATCCCCAGCCAAATATAATTTCTCTTCTCAAATCCAAGTGCACACAGTGCAACCATTGGCAGAAACCCCCATATGTACCCGCCGGCCGGGCTTGTCGCAAAACCGATACCGCCCGAGAAACCGGCAAATACCGGAACTCCGACAGCGCCGAGTAAAATATAGACTGCCGTGGACACCAGACCGTATTTCCACCCAAGTACGTAGCCAGCCAAAGCCATTGCAAACGTCTGCATCGTTACCGGCACACCGGACGGAAGCGGAAACTGAATCTGCGACATAACTGCCATCACTGCCGCCATCATTCCTGCAAGCACAACTTTCCGTGTAGACAACTTTTGATTCTCCATAACCATCCTCCTCTTTCGTCAACCCTTTTATTATTTCAGTTAACATTTTGGATTATACAGGAACCTTTGTATATTTGTCAACCATATTTTTGTTTTAGTTAACATTCTATAACATGCATGCCTACTGTTTCATGCTGTCTGCATATTTCTCCGAATTAACCGATTCTTCACATACAGATAACAGATCAAATGTACCGATTCTGTCACAAGCCATGACACAGGATAAGACCAGTACAATACGGGAAGTGTTCTGTTTGCTGCAAATATCGTATAAATCCAGACAACACGCAGCAGGCACGAGCCTGCCATTGATACAACCATGGGCAGGACGGATTCACCCATTCCCCTGAGCATCCCGGAAAAAACATCCATGATTCCGCAAAGGCAATAAGTCGTGACTATAATTCCGATTCTGGCAATTCCGTATTCGATTGCCGCATCATTACCCGGAAGATAAATATTCAGCAGTGGATTCGCAAAATATTTCACGATAGCTCCCAGTACAAGTCCGGTCACTGTTACCATGACAAGGCAGTTGAAAAACACTTTATTGATCCGCTCGTATTTCCTTCCGCCAACGTTCTGTCCTGTGAACGTCTGGGCAGCCTGATAAAAAGAATTCATTGCTATGTAAATAAAACCTTCTATATTGCTGGCTGCCGAATTTCCGGCAACTGCCAGTTCTCCAAAGCTGTTGACTGACGACTGGATTAATACATTGGAAAGCGAAAAAATCGTTGACTGTATTCCCGCAGGCACTCCAATCCGCGCAATCCGAACAAGCTTGTTTTTAGAAATCCGGATCTTTTTCCATTCCAGC
>CAOJHI010000214.1 GCA_948436005.1 uncultured Lachnospiraceae bacterium | reverse complement strand
CGCGAGGCGGGACAGCTTCTGGATTATGGTTTTTCAAAATGTTCCATGTATTACGATGAGAATATGGAGAAGCTTGCGCCGATAGAGGTCAAAGGCTCCCTGGAAAAAGAGGTCCCGGTGAAATATCAGAACGAATTTTCTTACCTGAGTACAGATGGGGAAGACTTTTCCGCGATTGAAAAAACGATTCAGTGGAACGAAGAAATTACGGCGCCTCTGGCTGCCGGGGATGAGGTAGGAGCGTATGTATATACGTTAAACGGCAAGGAGATTGGACGTGTGCCGATTGTTATGGAGCGGGATGTAAAGAAGGCCGGATATCCGGATTACCTGCAGGAACTTTGGCAGGGATGGATGCTGTAAAACGGAAAGACAGGAAGAAGTATTGCCTGAATTGTATGAAAAAGTAAGAGAAAGAAACTGGGTGCGGGATAAAAAAGAAAAAGATTTGCATGTGACGGGAAATATGATATGATACTATGTATGTGATGAATTTAGCAGCGTCAGTATACAGATGACAATGCGCCCGTTCTGTCTGAGTACAGAGCCATGGCGTATTGTCATTACAGACTGACGTCGGGAAAGGATACGTGCATTCCATGTCAAATTTCAAGGTAACACGATACCGGGTGCGCATAGGGAGTGAGAACAGAACTCTGGAACGGCCTTTTTCGGCGGTTTTTTTGAGTGATTTACACAATATGAGTTATGGTGAGAACAACCGTCTGCTGCTGCAGGAGATTCGGAATGAAAATCCGGCAATGGTTCTGGTTGCAGGGGATATGCTGACAGCGGGACAGGAACCGCAGATGGACGCTGCCATTTCTCTGATGAATGAACTTACGAAACGCTATCAGGTTTACTATGCGAACGGGAATCATGAACACAGGATGAAGGAGAGACCGGAAAAATACGGGACCTCTTATGAACGGTATTCGAACATGATAAAGAGCCTGGGGGTTCATCTGTTGGAGAACAGCAGCGAGCGGGTGGAAATACAGAGAATGGCATTTCGTATCTGGGGCCTTGAGCTTGAACAGACCTATTTCCGTAAAGGCAGCCGTCCGGCGTTGACGGCTGATCGGATAGAGGAACTGCTCGGGCGCCCGGACGAACAGTGCTTTCATCTTTTGCTGGCCCATCATCCGGCTTATTTTGATGCGTATGCGTCGTGGGGAGCTGATCTGACGCTTTCGGGACATTTACACGGAGGCATGATCCGTCTGCCCTTTGTGGGAGGCCTTGTCAGCCCGCAGATGTGGCTGTTTCCCAAATACGACAAAGGGATGTATACCAAAAAGGGCAAGAAATTGATTGTCAGCGCAGGGCTTGGGAACCATACCATCAATGTGCGGATCAACAATCCGCCCGAGCTGGTAGTGATCGACTTCGTGTAAAGCTACAAGCAGTGCCATTCACGAGATGAGATATGCGCGAGGGATGCTTGCATACATCGCGCATATCTCATCTCGTGAATGATTCGGCGACAGCCGACAGCGAAAAACGCAGTTTTGAGCTGAGCATTGCGGAACAGTGCCTGGGCTTTTGAGCTGAGCACTGCGGAACAGAATATACGCGCTGCCCAAATACACATAGAGAGGATTCGCATATGGGAATACCGGTGAAGCTGCAGGTTTTTGAGGGACCTCTTGATCTGCTTTTGCACCTGATCGAAAAAAATAAAGTAAATATATACGATATTCCGATCGTTGAGATTACAGAGCAGTACATGGAGTATATCAAGCAGATGCAGTCCGAGAGCCTGGACGTGATGAGTGAGTTCCTGGTCATGGCTGCTACGCTGCTGGACATCAAATCAAGGATGCTCCTGCCTCCGGAGGTAACGGAAGAGGGAGAGGAGATTGACCCCAGGGCAGAGCTGGTTCAGAAGCTCCTGGAATATAAGATGTATAAATATATGTCCTATGAGCTCCGGGAACGGCAGGAGGACGCAGCGTTTCATCTTTTTAAGGAACCAACGATTCCGGATGAGGTAAAGGCTTTCCGGGAGCCGGTTGATATTAATAAGCTGCTTGACGGAGTTACGCTTCAGAAGCTTCACGCTCTGTTCCGGGATATTCTGCGCAGGCAGGATGACCGTGTGGACCGGGTTCGCAGCAGCTTTGGAAATATTCGCAGAGAAGAGTTTGACTTAAGTGAGACGATGCATTTTGTAGAACATTATATTGTGGAGCATGCGACATGCAGATTTCGGGAAATTCTGACGCTTCGAAGCGGAAAGATGTATATGATTGTGACTTTTCTGACGCTTCTGGAACTTATGAAAGAAGGGAAGGTCGAGGTGGAGCAGCCTGAGACCTTTGCGGATATTTCGATTCGATACACCGGGAAAGAAGGCGAGACGAGCGAGCTGTCCGGGGATTATGACTGATGAGTAAAAGAGGCAATATGCCGGCCAGAGCCGGGATATGAACAGGTATTCCGGATAAAACTGAGAAACGGAGAAACAGACGTGGACAGACGAAAAGCAGAGGCTGCGATTGAGGCCATTCTTTTTGCAATGGGAGAAGCGGTCGAGATTGAGAAAATAGCAAAGGCAATTGAACAGGACAAAGAGACGACACGGAAAATCATTTATCATATGATGGAAGGTTATCGTGAGGAAGGCCGGGGAATTCAGATCATGGAGCTGGAAGATTCCTATCAGTTGTGTACGAAAAGCGAGCTGTACGAATATCTCATCCGTGTGGCAAAGCAGCCGCGTAAAATTGTACTCAGTGATGTGGTTATGGAGACGCTCTCGATTATCGCGTACAAGCAGCCGATCACAAAGCTGGAGATTGAAAAAATCCGCGGTGTCAAATGTGATCATGCGGTCAACAAGCTTGTAGAGTACGAGCTTGTTACAGAGCTTGGAAGGCTGGATGCGCCGGGAAGACCGATTCTGTTTGGGACCACTGAGGCATTTCTAAGACATTTCGGTGTAAATTCACTGGAGGACCTTCCGGAGATTAATCCTGTGCAGGTAGAGGACTTTAAGGCAGAGGCAGAGGAAGAAATTCAAATGAAACTTGATGTATAGAAATGTTTTGACAAACGTAGTATTTGTGCATATAATAACTCTGACAAACGAAGGTGTTGGCATGCGTTGCTGACACCTTTGTTGCGAAAACTGAAAACACAAAACAAAAGAAAAAAAGGAGAGGGACAGTGGGAAAAACAGCTACAAACAACAAAGACATTGATTTTGCGCTTCAGGCGGTACCTAGTGATCAGAGAAAAAATTTTGGCTCTATGTTTGTGATCATGATGGGATTTACCTTTTTCTCGGCGAGTATGAGTGTGGGCGGACAGCTTGGAGTAGGGTTGAATTTATCAAGTTTCATATGGGCGATGATTCTTGGCAATGCAATTCTGAGTGTTTATACGGGATTGCTCGGTTACATAGGATGTAAGACAGGGTTGACGCTTGACCTTATGGCGAGACGTTCCTTTGGTATGAAAGGTTCTTATCTGCCGTCAGCGCTGATTTCCTTTACGCAGATGGGCTGGTTTGGCGTTGGCCTGGCTATGTTTTCTATTCCGGTAGCAGAACTGACAGGTCTGCCGGTATGGCTGTTCATTGTGATTGCCGGTGTGCTGATGACAAGTTCCGCATATTTCGGAATCAAGTCTCTGGAGCTTGTAAGCTGGATTGCAGTTCCGTTGATTGCAGTGCTTGGATTTGTATCAGTAGGTATGGGAATTTCTGAAGCAGGCGGTATCGGACAGGTATTCCATGCAAATCCGGACACACCGCTCAGCTTTGCTACGGCACTGACGCTTGTTGTTGGTTCTTTCGTAAGCGGAGGTACGACAACCCCGAACTATACACGTTTTTCAAAGACAAATACGATTGCAGTTGTTTCTACAGTAATTGCATTTTTTATCGGAAATTCTCTGATGTTTGTATTCGGTGCAGTCGGTGGCGCTGTGACAGGCACTCCGGATATCTTCTATATTATGATTGCACAGGGACTGGCAGTTCCGGCTGTAGTGATTCTGGGACTGAATATCTGGACGACTGCAGATAATGGACTTTACTCCTGCGGACTGGGATTGTCCAATATCACGAAGCTTCCGAAGCAGCCGATGGTACTGGTGAGCGGTCTGATCGGAACAGTAGCTTCTGTATGGCTGTACTATAACTTCACATCCTGGCTGACCTTCCTTGGCGCAGCAATTCCGCCGGTAGGTGGCGTTGCGATTGTTGGCTATTTCATGCACAAAGCAGATTATGAAGAAAAAGATGAGTCGCGAATTCCGGATGTAAAATGGCATGCAATTCTGGCAGTGGCAGTAGGTGCAGCAATTGGTCTGTATGCACCGGGTATCTCTGCACTGAATTCCATTATTTCATCCTGCATTATCTATTTTATCGGAGACAAGCTTTTGCAGAAATAATGCGGATTTGAGAAAAGGTTCGGAACATTGGGGATAAAGAGCAGAAAAGACAGATGGAGGAGAAATGGACAGAGGCAATGTGTTTTCTCTGAATGGAAAAATTGAGACAGAGTGTCTGAGCGTGGTCGGTGCACAGTATGCACCGATCGGCGCTGTTTCTATGGAAGATGTGGACCGGAACCTGGACACGCTTCTGAATTTTATGGACCGTGCATCCGGCGCTTTTCCGGGCACGGATCTGATTGTGGCGCCGGAAGCATGTCTGCAGGGTTTTCCGCAATCCGGCTGGCAGAACGCGCTGCTGACGCTTGAATCAGAGCAGGTGAAAGCGCTCTGCGCGAAATGTGCGGAACTGGAAATGTGGGGTGTGTTTGCATTTTTACTAAAAGCAGAGCTGCCCGGCGAGTTTACAAACACGGCGGTGCTGGTGGATGACAAAGGAAAAATCCGCCATACCTACAATAAAATGAATCCATGGATTCCGTTTGAGACTTCGCTTCCAGGCGAGTCCTGTACGGTGTGCGACGGGCCGAAGGGGTCAAAGATCGGACTGATTATCTGTGCGGACGGGGATTATCCGGAGATTTGGAGAGAGGCAGCCGTAAACGGGGCCAATGTAATCATAAGGCCTACGCACTACATGGACCCGTGGCAGAATGCGTGGGAGATTACAAATAAGGCAGGCGCTTATTTTAATCAGGTATATGTGGTGGCAGTCAATGCTTCCGGTACAGCAGAAAATGAAAATTACTCGTGCTTTGGAAGAAGTATGATTCTCGGACCGGACGGAAATATTATCTGTGAGGGTGGAAATGGCGTTCCGTCCATGATTAAGGCAAATCTGTATCCGGGCATTATTGATGCAATGAGAAAGCAGGCCGTACACTCAGCACCGATGTATTCTTATCATCACCGCGGGTCGAGCAGCAAAAAATACGCCGGAACAGGCAGAGGGACAGAGGATTACCGTGCATATGCCGGAACGGACAGAGAAGCAGAGAATTGCAAGACATACGCCGGAACGGACAAAGAAGCAGAAGTCTGCAAGTTATATGCCGGAACAGGCGAATGTCAGATTGATACAAAGGGGGAGCAGTGATGGAGGAAAGACCATTTAAGGGAATGATTCATCTGCTTCACAAACGGATGAACGGTATCACATATCCTGTGACAAAGCAGGAGATTATTGAGCAGATCGGATATGAGAAAGTAAAGGTGGATGCTGTGACGGAGATGACCGTACGGGAGATCATTGAACCGGTCAGATTGGAGCAGTACGAATGTGCAGCACAGTTTTACTGCGC
>CAOJHI010000213.1 GCA_948436005.1 uncultured Lachnospiraceae bacterium | reverse complement strand
GCTATACAGATAAGGAAACGTACAAGCTTCTCCGCGAGGATCTTGGATATGACGGAATTGTCTGCCTTGACTGGCCGCTTTCCGCTTCATCAGTGATGAACCTGACTGGTGTTACGACAGATGGTATTGATATTTCCACGCTGACGCTTGGAGAGCGTTATACACTGATTCTCGATGTTGGTATTGATATGTTCAGCTGCTACAGCATGAATCCGGGTCTTGAGATCAACGATGTGGACGAAGCAGTGACAAACTGCTACCATCCGGATGCAATTGTTGCAGAAATTGAGGCTGGAAAGTATACAGAAGAAGCGCTGGATGTACACGTAAAACGCGTCCTGAAAAACAAATTTGATCTTGGCATTTTTGAGAATCCGTACCGTGACTGGAACGAAGCTCTTGCAGTTCTTGGGGAAGCAGCAGCGGCTTCCGTTGATACAATCCCGATGAACAATGCAGATATCAACACAATGCGCCGTCCGGAACTCACAGAAATGGAAGAACAGCTCATGGTTGAATCCACCATTCTTCTGAAAAACGACGGAATTCTTCCGCTGAGTGCAGATAAGAAGGTATTTGTTGACTCTACAGCTGCTGCAAGCAAAGAAGGATTCATTGCAGCAATTGGCGAGAAAGCAACTGTAGTAGAAAGCCTGGAAGAAGCAGATGTATGCGTGATCGAAGTGTCCAGCTTTGACGATGCTTATGAACTGATGATTGAAGACGCACAGGCTGCAGGCGTTCCTGTAGTGACTGTATTTGAAGGTACTGTTTCTTCTGAGCCGCAGCTTCAGCAGTTTACAGATGCAAACGCACTGTTGATGCAGACCTACAATAATACACCTGACCACGGTTCTTCTGTTGGTTCCTTCTATCGTTATGTAACACCGTCTGTCACAGCTTCTATGCTCTTTGGTGAGAAAGAGCCGACTGGTAAGACACTGTTTGAGCTTGGGTATGACGCTGATGCCAAAACTCTTTCCTGGGGCGAACTGCAGGATGATATTGGTGTAGACAATGCGACACGTCTGTATATGGCAATGCTTGCAAAACGCAATCCGTCTGTTGATATGCCGAACAACCTTGGCGATGTAATCGTAACAACCGATTACGGTATGAGCTACTCCAATCCGGCGAATATCGAACTCAGCATGCTTACAGTACCGAAGGCAGCGCAGTCTGTAGAGGTAGAGATGTCAGCAGGTTCTACAAGCACACAGGTTTCTGCTGTTAATGCAAGCCCGAAGGCTGGTGAACCGTTTGAGATCAATCTTGTAGCAGAAAACAAAGGCGGCGCAGGCCTGATCACAGTACAGGTGATGGAAGGCGACGCTGTTGTAGCTGAGAAGGTTGTTGGTCTGGCAGAAGGTCAGTTCCGTGTAGTCAGCATGGATGTTGTCCTGGAAGCTGGAGAGCATACGATCACAGTAGGTGACATGAGCGAGACAATCTTTGTAGAATAATGAAGAGTATAAAAAAAATAAGTTTCTTTTTACTTCTGATGAGTTTTTGGGTTCTCCCGGTCTCAGCAGAGACAATTACAGTGTCTCCGGAGGGCGTCAGCCTGACGGAGGCGCTGGCACAGTGCAGCGACGGAGATGTGATAGAATTGTCGGACGGTATCTATTGTGAGCCGACAGAGGCGTTTCCGCTGACAGTGACAAAAACAGTAACATTGCGGGCGCAGGCAGGAGCTCAGCCGGTTATTGATGCGCCGGAGTTTCTGGCTGCTTTTCGCGTGGAGGCAGATGGCGTGACATTACAGGGCCTGGATATCCGTATGCGGCGCACCGGAATTTATGCGGTCGGTAATGATATGACACTGGAAAACTGCCGGATTTCTCTGGCAGATGAAGCATGGCGTACATCCTCCTGCGGCATCTGGTGCGGCGGGATTTACCGGATGACAGTGCGTGACTGTGAGTTCGTCTCCTGCGGCATCTCCCTTGCAGGGCCGCCGCTCTCCGAACGCAGCAAGGAGCTTCCGGTACTGACCGGGCTGTTTGAAGTGGGGGAAGAGCAGGAATATTTTACGACCCACGTGATTGAAAATTGTACCGTGAACGGAAAACCGTTGTTTTATGCAGTTTTGCAGGATGAAGTAACTGTACCTGAGAATGCGGGTGAGGTAATCTGCTGCGGCTGTGGTAAGGTAAATGTAAAGAATGCGGATGTATCTGACGGAAGCATGGGCATGGTACTGGTCTATAACGATGAGGTAATCATAGAAAACTGCCGGGCAGACCGCTGCGGCGTATTCGGAATTTATGTTGCCAAATGCGAAAGCGGTACGCTGCGTGCCTGTACGACGGAGGAAACAAATCATGGGCTGGATATCCGTGCCAGCAGGAATTTTACATTGATTGACTGCATGGCGCAGAATTGTGACCAAGGCCTTTTCTTTTCCCATGTGGATGACAGCGTGATGGCAGACTGCAAGGTAAGCGGTACCGGACAGGGCTATTTTATGGCGGGCGGAAGCCGCAATACGCTGCGTGCCTGTACGGCAACGGAATGCGAAAACGGATTTAACCTGCAAAAAGAAATGGATGTACTGATGACCGGCTGCACGGCGGAGCGCTGCAGCGTCTGCGGTGTCCGTCTCGACTGGACCCCAACTGCTTTTGCAGGCAATTATATGAAAGAAAACTGGGTCGGTGTTATGTGTTATGGGGATGTGAGTTTTGATGTCTCAGACAATACGTTTGAGGACAGCGGTGTATGCGGTCTGTATTTACGTGATATTGCGTTCAGCAGATTCAGCGGAAATATATTTTCCGGAAGTCAGGCAGACAGTGTAGAGGCACTTGGCACAATGGGGGGAAGTGTGTGGACAGGAAATGAACTGGATATCCCTATGGCAGCAGAAGGAGATGCGGATTTCTTTTTTGCCGGTTGATTTCCGTGTTGGATTTTCCAGTGCGAAGTGCATGATTCTCTTGATATTTATCAAGTTATCTATGCTAATATGGTAACAAGAAAAAGCAGGCAGAAATATCTTTTGCCGATGAAAGGAGTATATTTTTATGAGAAAATTAATGAGTGTGTCCGTAAGCGCAATGGCAGTTCTGGCAATGGCCGTTCCGGCACAGGCAGCGGAGACAGAGCGCCCTAATATTACAGCTTACAAAGCATCAGGGATTACGATTGATGGCAGCCTGGATGAATGGAACCTTGATTCTCCGGCAGTTGTAAAGGATCCGACCCAGCTTATCCGCGACGCAGTGTTCTGGCAGGGGGAAAATGACTGTTCCGCAAACTATTATCTGGCATGGGATGAGGAAAATCTCTACATGGCAGCAGATGTTACAGAGGATACACCGCTCGGCGCGATTGAGATGCTTCCGATCGACGGTGAGGACAACCTCAAGCTTTACATATCCACAGATCCATCTGCAGACCCGGCCCGTACGGAATATGGAACAAATGATTTCCTGGTATACTTTGTGATGGACGAAGGCTACTGGGATACGGCAATCGACCGTTCCATGGTACCGAAGGACAGCAGACAGCGTTTTGTAAGCGCAGGTATGGACGGCGGTGAGAGCGTTCTGGAAGGCTACGAGTGTGCGGTCAGCATGACTGCAACCGGCTTTACCTGGGAGGCTGTGATTCCGTGGGCATGCTTCTCCAATGACAAGATTCCGGTTTACACGCCGCAGGCAGGCGATACGCTTTCCTGTAACTTTGCGATTACAGATATCAGCTACCCGTGTCCGGGAACAGAATACATTCCGCAGATGGCATGGAGCGGCACACTGAATATCAATACAAATCCGAGTGAGTGGGGCAGTGTGACACTGGCAGAGTAAGTGTGGTTTCGTTTGGTATCTGAAAACTATCTGGCATAAACGAAAGGTGTGAGTATATGAAAAAAGTAAAAACATTATCCGTGCCGCTTGCGGCAAGTATGCTTCTGTGCTGTACCGGCCAGTCTGTGATTCAGGCTGCAGAGCCGGCTGATCAGGCTACATTTACCAGCTACGATCAGGTGAATCAGGCAATTAAGATTATTGAGGGAACAGATACGCAGGCAGAGCTTGGTTATCTGGATGGCGTTACAGAGATTCTGGAGGTGGATGGCCTTCAGTTTAAAGATTTAAACGGAAACGGTGAGCTGGATGTTTACGAGGACTGGCGGGCAAACATTGACGACCGTGTCTGGGATCTGATTGGCCAGATGGATATTCATGAAAAAACAGGCCTGTTCTATCATGTAAATACCTCCGGCGATCCGACCGGCGTGGATTTTGCAGACGAGCGGTACATGTTCAACACGGAAATTCCGTTTGACGTTCCAGGTGAAGGCGAAGAAGTAAGCGGCCCCATGACAAGCGGAAGCTATTCCATGTGGTACTATGTACATGAGCTTGCCATTACGACACATCTGGATAACACAAACGGCACACCGGATAAGCAGATTGTTTATCATAACGCAATGCAGGCACTGGGGGAGGATACCCGTCTTGGTATTCCGGTACTCATTTCCAATGACCGTCAGTACAATGCATGGGGCGGTATGATTGATACCGCACATGATGCGTTC
The DNA here is from genome assembly GCA_948436005.1 of uncultured Lachnospiraceae bacterium. Lineage (GTDB taxonomy): Bacteria > Bacillota > Clostridia > Lachnospirales > Lachnospiraceae > Choladousia. Next base: position 1,229 of record CAOJHI010000213.1, on the reverse strand, counting down.
GGTGCAGCAAATGATGTGGAACTGGCACAGAAGCTGTGGACCCAGTATTCTCTGGAAAGCCGCGCAGCAGGTATCCATGTGGTTCTGCATCCATACGGGCAGGAGCTTGGTTCCTGGAACGGCGAAGATCCGGAATATGCCGGAAATATGGGCAAAATTGAGATCGCAGCGATTCAGGTAGAGGGCGGAACTGAGGCATGTGCAAAGCACTTTATTGCCCGCGGCGGAGATTCAGCTTTCTCTGGTGCCCGCAGCGATGCACAGACGGTAGATAACTGGATGACAGCATGGAGCATTGCGCTTGAGTCTAATCCGAAGTGGCTCATGACGAACGGTTATTCAACAGGACTGACCAATACCGTGCATGTAGACTATGACGCTCCGACCATGCAGTACCTGCGTGAGACACTTGGATATGAAGGTATTATTGTATCTGACTGGGGCGCACAGGGAGCAGACAATTCCTCAGGTGTAACGTATGACGGCATCAATCTAGATGAGCTGACGATTCCGGAGCGCTATGCATTTACGATTAACCTTGGTCTGGATCAGATCGGAAGCCCGGGCTCTGCATATGACGTGGAAAATCCTGGATTTAACAGTGACCGCGGTGCTGTACAGCAGGCATTCGAGCAGGGACTGATTACAGAGGAGCGTCTGCATGAGACGTGTTACCGTGTACTGAAGGATCGCTTTGAACTCGGACTGTTCGAGAATCCGTATTCTGACGCAGAATATGCGCTTTCTCTTGCAGCTTCAGAGGAATACATTGCAAATCCGTGGGAGATCACAGATCTTGAAACACTGAATGCGGCGCGTAATCCGGAAGTCGTAGAACTGGAACGCCAGCTGCAGGCAGAATCTGCGATTCTGATCAAAAATGAGGATAACATCCTTCCCCTTCAGAAAGGCATTAAGGTTTATATTGGCTCAACGGCTTCCGCTATAACGCTGGAGGGCTACAAGGCAGTTCTTCCGGAATATGCGGAGGTAGTGGAGGAAATGGAGAGTGCGGATGTCGTGATCGCAGACTGTACGCAGATCAACGATGCGTCCGAAATGATCATCGATGATGCAAAGGCAGCAGGCAAGAAACTGGTTGTCATTGCAAACTGTATTGATCCGGATACGTATCTGATTGAAAACGGTGATGCGGTGCTGGCGCTGACCTTCTCACGTCCGGCTGACCACGGCACCGGTGCAGGCGGCTTTATCACAACAACAGAGCC
>CAOJHI010000212.1 GCA_948436005.1 uncultured Lachnospiraceae bacterium | reverse complement strand
TTCAAAAACCAACGTTTTTTAAATTTGGTTTTAAAATCGTCCCCCCGGGGCCTGATTTTTTAAATTTGGGGTTTTTTTTTTTGGGGAAACCCCGTTTTTATACAGGCTGCCGCGGGGCGTCCCCTTTTCACACCACCCAACACGAGGTATTCACTATGATCAAACTTTTACTTGCTGACGATAATAAAATGTCCCTGCAATATTTCTCCACTTTAGTCAGTTGGGAGGATTATGGATATACTCTCGTTCCTACCGCTGTTGACGGTGAGAGCGCATGGTACAATTTTCAGAAATATGCACCGGATGTGGTGATCGCTGATATTCAGATGCCGGTGCTCTCGGGTATTGAGCTGGCCAGAAAGGTCCTTGCTGCTGCTCCGGATACCGTGTTTTTGTTTCTGTCAAGTTATCGGGAATTTCAGTATGCGCGCGCGGCGCTGAAGCTGAAGGTGTACGATTACCTGCTCAAGCACGAAACCACGCCGGAGGTTCTGACTGCAAAGCTGGAAGAAATTCGTACCCATCTGAACCGTGAGAGAAAAAAACGCAGCCTGCTGATTCAGGAGGAACTCTCTGCGCTCTTTCTTTTGCAGACACAGGAAGGAGCTGTGAAAGATGAAACTGAATCCGTCCTCACCGGAAGGTACGACTGTTTCTTTCTGGAATACGATCATCCTTTTTCGTTTCTTACCGAAAAACTCCGCGCATATTTTCCGGATGAAAAAAAACTCTCTGAAAAGGAACTGCTTCGTTTCTGTCTCGCAGCACACCACAGCGTTGGCGCCATTGCCCTGTCAGACACACGGCTGCTCCTTCTGTCAGACCCTGCTTCCAATCCGTTTGATTTCTGCTGTCAGCTGCAAAGAAGCCTTTTGGCGCAGTTCGGGCGTTCCTTCCGCATTGTTATGATTGCCAAAAATCAGACTGTGCAGGAATGCGCGCTCGCCTTTTCGGGACTACTGTCTTTTCTTCCGGGGATTTATTTTTACCCTGCCTCCTCTGTCATTGAAGGCCCTTATTTGTTCACACAAACGGAAGCAGCTGATGCAGACAGCTTTTTTCTTCCGCTTCCTGCCGTGCAAAAAGATACCTGCGCTGTCATTCAGTCGCAGTATCAGATTATTGCAGAACAAAAAAATTTTCCGGCCTTTTGCCACGCGGCCGGGCAGTGGATTGATCTGCTGCTTACTTATCATCACCGTCTAATTCAACCCGAATCCGGACTGATCGTCACACTTTTCTCTGACCGGAATCTGCCGGACGGCTATGATGTCGATTCCGTATACCAATGGATTTACCGTCAGTTTTCCCTCGTGGCTGATATCCTTGCCAAGTCACACTTTTCCGGATATTCCAGTTTTGTCCAGGAAGCTGTTTTTCTGATCAGCCGTCACTACGCCAACTATGACCTGAACGTTGAATGGATTGCAGAACAGTTAAAAATTAGTCCAAGCGGCTTAAATGTACAGTTTAAACGCGAAACAGGCCACACACCATGGAAAGTCATTATCAGCACAAGGCTGGAAGCTGCCCGGAATTTACTGTTACAGGGAATGGAACCAAGCCAGGTATGCCTGCGCACCGGATATGGTTCTCTGTCCTACTTTTCCAAAGCATTCAAAAAATCCTACGGTGTCTCGCCGCAGGATTACAGGAGGAATTATTCTTATGAAATGGATCAGACCTGATACCATCACCAAAAAAAGCTGTTTGCAGGTTCTTCTGATCGGCCTGGTCACGGCATTGTTTGTCCAGCTGATTATGCCCGTGTTATTTTACAACATGCTCTCTCCGTATCTCTCCCAATACGTATCTGCAATGCTGCGCGCCAATACGATCAGCCAGAGCTATATCTGGCGAGGCAACAGCATGGCTTACGTCCTCTAGCGTTCAGAAGAGTTGAAGGATGAGCTTCACGGTTATATCCAGGCAGAGCCTGAATCCAGAGAAAAACAAAGCTTCGCTTCCCGCATTTCAGCCAGAATGAACGAGCAAATCATCGGCAACGTTACCCACCAGGTACCGGGCGACGGCGCCATTGTATCTACCTCCTACTCCATGCTTTATCTCGATAACGGAGACGCCTTTTACAAAAAAGAAGCCACTCCGCTTACGGAAGTTTTGCTTGAATCCGGCTGGCTCTCCACCATTTCCGCTGACATGGATATGGTCTATTCCCCCGTTCTTGGGGATGACACGCTGCAGATCATCTGTTTTGTCATGCCTTTTGTGGTTGATGACATTACCTGCTATGCGATTCATCTCATGGACTTTACGTACATCCACCAGCTTTTTGAGGAGATGGAAAATGCTGGAATCCAGGATTATATCATGTTCCAGAATGACCGTATGCTGTATCAGAATTCTGATTTTTCTTTTGAAATGGACGACTGGCCCCAGGATATGTTTCACCAGCTTCAGTATGAAACCTCTGTGCTCCGCAAACAGGATGGCATGTACTTTGTCACTCTGTGCTCCTATGAAGGGGAAAATGTTAAAGTTGCGGCCTATGCTGACCGTACAACACTGCTCGCACCTTACCGGACTCTTATTCTGACTATCGAATGCCTGCTTTACGCTATTATTTTCGTTCTGATTCTGCTCATTATTGCGATGCTGCGGCATCTTCTGAAACGTCTCACTGTTCTGAGCCGACAGATCGACCGTGTCAGCGACGGCAATTATAAACCGCTTCCGGAAGATACGCACACAGATGAAATCGGTATTCTTACCCGCCACTTTAATCATATGGTGGAAAATATCAAAAAAAATATGGAAGAAAAGATCCTGCGCGAAAAAAGAGAACAGCAAATGCAGTATTCCCTGCTCGTCTCTGCTATTGATCCGCATTTTATTTATAATACACTCAATACGATTACCTTTCTCGCTTATATGGGAAAAACAGAAGAAATCACAGAGGTAAACACGGCACTCATCGGTACATTAAGAGACCGGCTTGCAATCAAGAACTGTAAAAATTATGATACCATTGCTTCAGAAAAAGAGGTTCTCGCGCAGTATATGATCATCCAGAGTTATCTCTGCCACAATACCATTCATTACCGGTTCGAGGTGCGCGAGGAGGACCTGAATTTGCTGATTCCTAAAAATATTCTGCAGCCCCTCGTGGAAAATGCAATTCTCCACGGCATCCTGCCGCACAAGGGAAATGACCCCGGACAGATTCTCGACGGAAAGATTGTGGTAACAGTATCACGTGTGTCGCGTGAGCTGGAGCTTGCCATTACAGATAACGGCGTGGGGATTTCTGAAGAAGATATCGCACGGTATTTTAGCAGTCCGCTCCCCGATGCGCCGGAAAAAGACAGCGAACATATCGGTATTCTCAATATACGCAAACGGCTCCACTATCTGCTTGGCGACGCATACTGCCTCACAGCTGAAAGCGCAAAAGAAGGGGGCAGCCGCATCATACTTCGGCTGCCCGCAGATCTTACGTAACCTTAAAACAAATCACTATGGCTTCCTGTCCGTCAGATACAAAATCAGTTCTCCATTATCGATCTCATAGACAAGAAGCCAGTCCGATGTAATATGACATTCGCGGCACCCGGCATAGTCCCCTACTAAAATATGATCGCGGTTCTTATCCGGAAGCTTTTCTCCTGTTGCCAGCTTTTTGATTATATCAGTAAGTAACGTTATATCATATCCTCTTTTTTGCATTCGTTTCAGATCTTTCTGAAACCTTGTCGTAGGCCTGATCGCATATTTCATGCCAGTAGCTCCTTCATCATCTCGTCAACATCTGTATATGTTTTTCCAAAAGAAGGATTTTTTTTCATCTGACGCACCTCTTCTATCGCTTCCCGTGTTTCCTCATTTGGAATTTCCATAGATATAGAAAATGGAATTCGCTGTTCTCTCACAGCCTGCTTTGCCGATATCGTGAAAAAAGTAGTCATATCCATCCCAAGATTTGAAACAAGCTCCTGCAATTGAGCTTTTAACTTTTCGTCCATCCGCATCGTTACATTTACGGTCGCCATACTTATCAGCCTCCTTTTTCTTAAATTATAAATCTGGGAATTATCGTTGTCAATACGTTGTAAATACGTTTATTGTGCAATAATATGACTGTTTTTCCAACTTTTTGTTGACTTTTTGCACGCTGCCTTTTATAAAAAATATAGAAGACTTATTGTACATACGCCGATGATTTTTATGGCAGAATGGAGTTTATTATGACTGACACTTCTTCCAAGACCCTGCTGACGGAGGGTTCTATCTGGAAAAAAATGATTCTCTTTGCGCTTCCTCTTTTTTTGGGAAATCTGTTTCAGCAGTTATACAATACCGCCGACTCTCTGATCGTCGGCAATTTTCTTGGCAGTAATGCACTGGCTGCCGTCACATCGTCCGGCAGCCTGATTTTTCTTCTTGTTGGATTTTTTAATGGAATTGCAATCGGCGCGGGCGTTGTGATCGCCCGTTATTATGGCGCCCGCAATACAGAAATGCTGCATAAGGCCATTCACACCACGGTCGGTTTCGGTATTGTATCCGGGGTGCTTCTGACTGTGTTCGGAATCTGGTTTACCCCGCATGTTCTGATCTGGATGAAAACACCCCACGATGTACTGCCGGAATCTATTACGTATTTCCGCATTTATTTTCTCGGTTCTCTGGCTTTTGTCCTGTACAATAACTTTGTCGGCATCCTGCAGTCAGTCGGTGACAGCCGCCATCCGCTATACTATCTGATCTTTTCTTCTGTTGTAAATATTGTCCTCGATCTTCTGTTCGTCGGCGTATTTCATCTCGGAGTCGGATCAGCGGCAGCGGCAACGGTCATCTCACAGTTTGTCAGCGCTGCCCTCTGTCTTTATCATCTGACCAGAAAATGCCCCGCAGAATACCGTGTATCTCTGCGCAGCATTCATCTGAACCGATTTATGCTCAGCCAGATCATCCGGAACGGCCTGCCCGCAGGCATTCAGAATTCTGTCATTTCTATCGCAAATGTGGTCATTCAGTCCAACATCAACCGCTTTGGGAAAATTGCCGTTGCCGGCTGCGGCTCCTATTCCAAAATAGAAGGCTTTGCTTTCCTCCCGGTTACATGCTTTTCCATGGCCCTGACCACCTTTGTCAGCCAGAATCTTGGTGCCGGAAAATATGACCGCGTGAAAAAAGGGGCGCGGTTTGGACTCATCTGTGGAGCCCTTCTCTCCGAGCTCATCGGCGTTGCGATCTATTTTTTCGGCCCTTCACTCGTAGCTCTGTTTAACAGCGATCCGGCCGTTATCGCTTACGGCATGAAACAGGCGCATATTGTCACGTTATTTTATTTTCTGCTCGCCTTTTCTCACTGCATGGCAGGCCTTTTGCGTGGCGCAGGAAAATCCTCTGTGCCAATGCTCGTCATGCTGATCTGCTGGTGTGTTATCCGCGTATCGTACACGACCGTTATTGTACGTTTTTTCCCTGTGATTGAATCTGTACTCTGGGCATATCCGCTGACCTGGTCGCTGAGTTCGGTGGCGTTTGGATGTTACTATCTGAAATCAGATCTGTATCACATCCACAAAAATGTCTCTACATAATCTTTTAATATCTGCTGCCACGTAAACCAGTCATGCGCCCCGTCAGCCGTAACATAATTTCCGGCATTGTTGTACGGAATCTCAGCAGCCTCCAGATCCTCTTTGAATCCGACCAGCGTACAGTCCTGATCTCCATGATAACCGGAAGAAATCATGTAATGATCTGCAAATCCGGCTGCCAGATAAATTTTGCTGTCCTGATAAGCAGAATAGTCTTCCAGTTCCGTCCATGA
>CAOJHI010000211.1 GCA_948436005.1 uncultured Lachnospiraceae bacterium | reverse complement strand
CCTTTTTGGGCTTGCCTCCCACGGGTCGTCCTCTCAAACAGAGCCGTCCCCTCAAACCACGCTCCTGCATCCCCCACAAAAAATAAGGGGTGCCGCAAAAATACAAATCTGTCAGTGAAAATGAATTTTGCAGCACCCCCAGGGTATTTGATTATCTGAAAACTACTGCATAATATCCCTGATCTGCTTTTGAATTCCCGCATCAAAGGATGCGAGATCACTCAAATCACATGCTTCCAGCCTTTTTCGTGCGCTGTCTTTTGTGATTTTGCCGAGAAAGGAATCCATCAGGATATAGAAGATATTCTTGCAGTTCTCCCCATGGAACATCCCATACCACGATGGTTTGGTTACGTCCGGGCAGGAGGGGCAGTAGTAGTATTTTTTACCGCACACTTTGCAGGTGCGGTTTGCTCTTGCCATGTGGCTTACGCTTCTTCCGGAACAACGATCTGGAAGAGCACCTTCTTGGAATCGCAGTAGTTCTGCTGGCAGATCAGCTTGAACGGGTGCTTGCCGTCAGTTGTGAAGCTGATATCTACGTTGGCGTCGAGTTTTGCGTTCGGGAAGATGAGGTATGCGTGAATCAGTGTGGTCGGATCACAGGTATCTGTACCCAGAACCTCCATGACAAATTTACCGGCTTTCGGGAAGTTGAGTGCGTCGCCTGTGACTGCAACTGCATTTTCCGCTGCATAATTGTACATAACGAGAAGCTGTGTACCTGCTGCCAGCTTGGTCGGAAGTGTGACAGAAGCGGACTCTGCATCGTATACAAACTGTGTTTCAGATGCCTCGGTACCGACTACGTATTTTGTACCAAGTGTGCCGTCGCCGTTCAGCTGGTAGATTTCTGTGATGTTTTCAAGCGGTGTATGAGCCAGAGTCTTGGATGTGTCGCCGGCAGCGATTTCCAGAGTTTCAAATGCCGGTGTGCTGATGGTTGCACCAGCGGAAGCCACTGCTTTGTCCACGCCATTCTGCGCAGCGAACAGACTCAGGTCAAACAGAGAATTGCTGGCAGAGAATTCAGCCTTTTTGCCGCGGTTAAACGTAGCAATAGCGGAGCCGAGTGCGTCGACTGCCTCTGCTGTTTCAGATGTGATGTTGAGTGACGGCTCTGTAATCTGGTTGATAGACCAGAGGTAGGAACCATCTGCGGAAGTCATAACTCCACGAAGTACATGATCGATTACGAAATTGTTGATATTAAATGCCATAGTTTTTTCCTCCATATGTTGTGTTTTTTTGTATATGAAAAAGCCTCAGCTTTCATCGCCTTGGCTTCTCATCCAGTTAAATTCTTTTTTGTTAATTTTGCTTGTGTCAATCATTCCGCTGTAAGCGCCTTTGAGCAAAGCGGTAGACGATACGTAGATCTGTGAACCCATAACGGTATCCATGAATTCATAGTAACCGCATTGTTTCAGTTCATCTTTTTTGTATTTGAAGCCGGGGTATCGCATCATGGCAGAGATGTATTCTTTCAGATAAGATTTATATGGTTGTTTTTTCTGCTTTTCAATGCGTTCCCGGTCAAGCCGGATTAAGATATCGTGCGTTGTCTTATTGGCTGCACGTTCGATTTTGGGTTTGATACCGTGCATTTTCCGCAAATAAGAAACGATTCTCAGATAGATCAGCCGGTCAATTGTGATGTCATGTTTTTCATCATAAAGAACAGGTTCGTTGTTTCTCCGGTCAATCAATGGAACAAAGGAGCTCAGATCAATGTCGCCGAGAAACAGCCCTGTTTCATTTGGGGTAAAGCTGCGGGAGATCAGGATGAAATATTCAAAGTCATCGATTTCCATGTAGTCGATATTGCAGATATCCAGCAGATAGGATTTCATATCGGATGGAATCGAACAGAGTGTATAGACTGCGTTAAAATATTTTCGCTCTCCGAACGCAACGATTTCTCCGATGTAGGCTGATGAATTGTGATTTTATCGTTGATTTTGTAATCTTCGGCAAAGTACAGTTTCAATTCATCAAAATCGGTCAGATCCAATTATTTCACCACCTTGTTATTGACAATGGTTGTCTGATTGTTTCTGGTTTTTAAAACAGCGTTTGTTGTCTTTAGTTCGAAAACGAGCGTTCGAAGCGTATACTGGTTTTCTATGACGCCAGCCGTATCTTTGACGAGATGGGCCTGCTGACCAAAACAGTTTGTCCAGTTAAAAATATCCCTGATCAGAGCAGCGAGCAGATCATGCCTGCTGATTCCGGTTTCTGTATCATGTATTGTTTTCTGGTCGCACAGAACATAAAAAATGATTTTTCCATATTTGATAAGCCGGTTTTGTTCACTTGTCTCAGAAAAACCGGTTTCAAAACAAATATAGTTTTTGGTATCCGTGGCTATGCCGGGAACCACATAATATGGAAAAAGAGCTTTCCCGAGGTATTCATCCGGAGTGTTTTCATCCAGAGTCGGATGATTCAATACGTGAAGAATACGTTTGTCGGCACATAATTTTTGCCTGATGATCTCCTTGAAACGTATGTTGTCATCATCCGGGTAATCTTTGAATTTCCGGAGCGCAAGGAGTTCTTCCTGTGACAATCCCATAAAAATTCCTCCAAATTGATGGTTATTGGTTTCTGAGTGGTCTGTATGTGCGCTGACCTTGCCGGGTATGCAGTGTCAGCGCACAGTAAAAAAGAAATAATGAAAAAGAAATTGTGCTGTCTTTTTTCTCCCCTCCATAACAGTTCCTTAAGGGGTGCGCACAAATGGCTGTTTTACGGGGAAAAACAGGACTCGTCGTAAGAACTACGGAATTTTAAGACGCTTTTTTGTAAACTTTTGCAAAATTCATGCCATACAGGACCACGTTCCCGGTGTCGCTGGCCGTCAGATACACTCTGTCAGATTTACTTTTCAGGAATGCATCATAAAAGGTTCTGTTTGGAATTCCCATAAGTGCAAAGAACGTGGAAGTGCGGATATCGGCATATTCGTCACTTTCGAGGCGCTTCATCAGAGCGTATGCGGTGCTGTAGGTGAATTTCATTCTGGAAAGTTCCTCCAGGACAGCGCGTTTGATCTCGCTGCTGAGGAAATATTTTGTCTGACGGTCCATTTCCTCTTCCGGTTTTGCGTAGATCTGGCGGATGGAATCCTTCTGCTCCCGAATGAGATCCGTGATGCGACGGATTTGGTGGTAGTTCACGAGCGAGCTGTCGTACCGGGACTTGTCAAGAATATCACTGAAAGGGATGTATTCCTTTTTCTGAACTGTGCGGATGCGGTAGGAATTTATGATTTTCTGCAGATAGTCCATGGACGTCTGATGCTTCCGATAGTTTTTTACAGATGGAATATAGTAGCCTTTTTTTCTGGCCAGGTGCAAAAAGAAGTTCGGCTTTATCTCTTTTCCGTTTTCATCCTGGAACATGCATTTGTATTTCTGTTTCATCTTTCGCAGTTCGACCGCATTATCGGTTGTAAAGATTTTTTTGGCTTTGTCAATTTCAAGATTGGACATAACGTCGAGCTGTGCAATGTCGCAGTATAATTCCATATTTTCTTCAATTGACTGGCCATGAGCAAGATTGTCCCATAACAGGCTGTTCAGCATCTGCGAAAAGTTAATAATTTCTCCAATTTTATTGACTGATGTTTTTACATCCAGGTCCGCTTTCTGTTCGTCCGTAAAGTACCGGTTGGCTTTATCCGCAGATACAAGTCTTGTAGGCACTTTAAAATGATTATAATTTTTCCGGGCTGCCTGTATCAGGATATTATTATCAGTAAGCATCACTGCGTCGGAATCGAAATCAGAGCCGCTGAGGCGGTTCAGTACATTTTCACCGATTGAATTCATACAGCAGATTTCGTTTGTTAAATTAAAATAAGTATCAATCATGGGATTTTCCTGATTTGTGGGGAGCCACATGTTTCCGATTGTGACATGAGGGCTTCTGGAACCAAGCAGCGTTTTTCCATAAGGAAAGTTTTTGCAATGGATCATCCCGATGCTAATCTGACTCTGTCCTGTAAACGTTCCGATTGTATGCTGAAGCATTTCAATGGGATTGCCAAGCAGGGTAGAGTAGTTGCCGCGGACAAGGATGTGTCCGTACCGGATATTTTTCAGATATGCGCTGATCAGTTTTTTCTTAAAGTCTTCATAGATTCTGGTATGTTCGAATTGATCGTTCAGATCGAGTATCCGGAATATGATATCGTTTTTATTCTGAATAGGTGAATAACTGTTTTCAAACTCAGAATCCAGGCTGAACTTGAGGTGGTGACGCATGACTGCCAGGTCTGTCCGGAGGAGTCTTGCGTATGTAAGAGACTCTGCAAGCAGGTCCTCCATTTCGCGCTCAGAGAGCTGCAGGGTATTGATCAGCTGATAATGTGTCTGCACGAATTCTCCGTTGAAATAATGTGTTGGCTTTTCATGTTTTACGATGCCGAAGGTCGGCTCAAGATGATCGAGCCACTGGTCAAGTGTACCGAATTTCAGATATTTGATGCTGCTTGGCGTGGTGATCAGTTTTACGTCCTCGATGCGGCGTGCCCGTGTGCAGCCATTTAGCTGGGAGATTTCCGTTATACCGTGATCAGCAAACCATTGCTGTATATTGGTGTTAAAACAGCAGGATTTGAAGAAACGGTTTCTAAGAAGAACCATACCATAGCAGCCATATTCTCCCATAAGTGTTTTATCGATCAGAGACTGCCCGTCCCAGATGTTATTTGAAATGGTAACGTGTTCTTCTTTTGTGACAAGGTTTCCTTCAACAGCTCTCGTAGCGATCACATCATCGTCAAATACACTTTGATAATCGTCGATAACCAGGATGTTTTCAGGAAGAATCTGAAGTGTGTCAATGATACTGCTCGATGTAAGGGAAATATAGGATTCCCACGCAGCCAGGTCAATTTTCTGCCCTTTACGGATTTTCAGCCCGCAGCACTCCCAACGGTGCATACGCGCATAAAGCCTTTCATCAATAAACAGGCACTTTCCGACTCTGGCAGAACCGGAGGAACGCTTGAACCTGACGTAATGGATTCCATCGCAGGTAAAACCGTCCCGGTACAGCAAATTTCTGGTCTGTGCGCAGGAATAAACTGTTTTAATGCTGCTTTTTACTTCATACCTGCCACTGGCATCTGCGTCACATCGGGCATAACAAAAATTTTTCCCGAGCAGACTGCTGTCAGCAGGCGAAACCACTTCCCTCCCAATGCGAATCCCGGCCAGTTCCCCGTTCTTCACACAGACATTGTCTTCAAAAGTAAGCTCGCTGACGTTATAACCATACTTCACATAAGTGTCAGCATTTACGCGGTTGTATTCATATACGTTATACTTGAAAGTCACATTGATGATACATCTGGTAAACTCCTTTCCCAGATGCGAAAAAGTCATTTTAGAATTGCGATATGCTTTTTGATAGACCTCCTGCAGCTTGGCAGATTCCAGGCTGTGGTCTAAGACGTTCGTAAATTTTCTGTAGTTGACAGTTCCATCTTTTCTCATAAGAGAATATCCGTTACCTCTGTCGCCGGCAGCTGCAAGGATCAGGTCCTTTGCGTCCAGCGAAGCGATATAAAGTCCTCTGCTTATAGGCAAAATCTCCTTTTCTGAAAATGAGTGGTTGCGTAGGGTGTGGATGATTACCGGACGCCCTGAGGGCAAAGGTACAAAAACGGGGTTCCGGCAAACAAGTCACCCCTTATTTTGTACCTTTGCCCTCAGGGCTGATCTTGAAAAGGCTTCACAATAACATGCGGAAGGTTTACTGTAATTGTAATAAAGTAATTGTTATGAGGGGGATAAATCTGAAAGATGAACCCCGATAAG
>CAOJHI010000210.1 GCA_948436005.1 uncultured Lachnospiraceae bacterium | reverse complement strand
GTATGTGAAAAACAGGGAGATTGCAAAGTACCTGGATGTACTGGTGGACGGTCCTTATGTGAAGCAGCTGCGCGATACGAAGCTGTTCTGGCGGGGAAGCGCGAACCAGAGGGTGATTGACGTAAAAGAGTCACTGGAATCAGGGAAGGTAGTATTGCACTGTGGTTGAGTGAAGGGAAAGGAAAGCCGGCACGCATTGGACTGTATGAGGCAAAAACAGAAAATTGGCATATTACGCGTTTTGGAACTGGAAAAAACAGGAAACAGAAAAATGAAAAACAAAAAAGCCGCGAGAGGCTAAAGACAGGAGTGTATATGGAACAGATTAAAATACAGTATCTTGATGATGAAATCAAACGCCTTACGTACATTGACGGCAAATCTGACTGGATTGACCTGCGTGCGGCGGAAGAGGTGACGCTGAAAAAGGGTGAGTTTCGTATGATTCATCTCGGGGTTGCGATGCAGCTTCCCAAGGGCTATGAGGCGCATATTGTTCCGCGCAGTTCCACGTTTAAAAATTTCGGAATCATTCAGGTAAACCATATGGGTGTTGTGGACGAGACGTATGCCGGGCCGAATGACTGGTGGAGGATGCCTGTCCTGGCTGTGCGGGATACGGAAATTCACAAGAATGACAGAATCTGTCAGTTCCGGATTATGGAACACCAGCCGCAGATTCAGTTTGAGGAATGTGAGCAGCTCGAAGCGCCTGACCGCGGCGGTTTTGGCAGTACGGGTATGAGTTGATTGATAGAAGAAATTTGAAGTTACGGGTGGAAGTTACTGATAAAAAATATTTGTGCAACTTGAAAAAATGTTCTAAATTGTATGAAAAATTAAATAAATGGTAATTTTTGGCATTCGCATGGGATTGCGGATGCTTTTTTTGTGACAAAATAGCAGATTTTGCTTTACCATATCAGAAAAGTGTATTATGATATATGGTAGCGAAAAAAAGAGTTTTTTGTAAATGGAACCATAAAAAGGGAAGGTATATCAGGTGGCAGGATGATCTGGATAGCCGGAGGATTATTGGTATTTTTTCTGTATTTGATTTATGATCTGAACAGTGTTCTCTGGCAAAAAAAGATGCTGCACGGATTCTTTTTTCTGGGCAATATTCTGCTGGCAGGAATGACAGTGTTCCAGGTTCTGGAGGCGGTTTCCCGGGTACGGCTTTGTGCGTGTTTTTGGATTTTTGCCGTACTTTCAGGTGTGTTTTTGTTGCTCCTGATTGACGCCCTGTTTTTTGCGCTTCCTTTTGAGAGTACCTATCTGGAGGTAGGCCAAAAGCCCTGTGTCTGTGACTTCGGGATGTATGCGCTGTGCCGTCATCCGGGGGTGCTGTGGTTTTTTCTGTTTTATCTTTGTCTGGGGATTGCGCTGTATCCGTCCAAGCTGATTTATGCGGGGATGTTTTACAGCATACTGAATCTGGGCTACGTAATGTTTCAGGATCGCTGGACATTTCCGCAGTCTTTTGCGGATTATGAAAATTATAAAAGGACGACGCCGTTTTTGATACCAAATCCGAGAAGTATAAGGCGGGCGTTTGAGACCAGACGGTCAAAACAGTCAAAATGATCTGAAAAAGAGGATATTTTGACTGATGGGGGAGAAGAAGATGCGGTTTCAGGAGAAGCTTCGCAGATACTCAAAAGCGGAAATCTGGGAGGAATATTGTGGTTTCCTGGATATGACGATGGAAGAGTATATGAAAATGCAGAAGCGCCTCGTGGCAGAGGAAATTAAACTGTGGTGTGGCAGTGCATTGGGAAAGCGGATTTTAAACGGAAAGTGTCCCGGTACGCTGGAAGAGTTTCGTGCCATGGTGCCACTTACGACTTACGATGATTATGCAGATATTCTGCTGCGGAAAGAGACGGCCAGCCTTCCGGAGGAGCCGGTGCTTTGGATACAGACAACGTGGGAAGGCGGGATGTATCCGATGAAGGTAGCGCCGTATACGAAAAGTATGCTGGACACTTACAAACGAAATGTCATGGCCTGCTTTATTCTGGCAACGGGAAAGCAGCGCGGCGATTTTGATATTTCTGTCACAGACCATATGCTGTACGCGCTGGCGCCGCTTCCGTATGCGACAGGGCTTTTGCCATTGCTGCTTCATGATGAGATTGATATTGAATATTTGCCTCCTGTGAAGGAAGCGGTTCATATGAGTTTTAAAGAACGCAATGTAAAAGGATTTAAAATGGGTCTGAAAAAGGGAATCGAGTACTTTTTTGGGCTTGGCAGTGTGACGTATTTTGTGAGCAAGAGCCTTTCAGCTTTACAGGAAGGCGGGAAAGGTTCGCTTGCCGGAAAACTGAACCAGATTTCTCCGAAGATGATGCTGCGGTATGTCTCAGCCAGAAAAAGATGCAGACAGGAGGGGCGGGAGCTTTTGCCGCGCGATCTGTTTACACTGAAAGGCTTCATGTGCGCCGGGACGGATAACTGGTGCTACAAAGATGAGCTGGAAGAGATGTGGGGCATCCGTCCGATGGAGATTTTTGCCGGGACAGAGCCAACGTGCGTGGGAACTGAGGCATGGTCCAGGAGCGGGATGTACTTTTTCCCGGATGCCTGCTTTTATGAATTTATACCGGAAAACGAAATGTACAGAAATCTGGATGACCCGTCTTATGTGCCGCGCACTTATCTGATGGATGAGCTGACAGCGGGAGAAAAATATGAGATTGTGGTCACGGTCTTAAAAGGCGGTGCGTTTGCGCGGTACCGCGTCGGTGACGTATACCGTTGTCTTGGAAACGGCTGCCGGGAGGATGGCACGAAGATTCCAAGGTTTTCCTATATTGACCGGGTGCCGTGGGTGATTGATATTGCCGGATTTACCCGGATTACGGAAAATTCGATTCGTCATGCAATCGAGTTGTCCGGGCTGAAGATTGAGGATTGGTTTGCAGTGAAAGAATATACAAAAGAAAACAGGCCGCAGCTTCACATGTATGTGGAGCTGAGCCGGGACTGTATTTCTGGGGCAGCGCTTGGCAGAGAAATACTGAAAGAGCATCTGAGTGTGTATGTAAAATATGTGGATGATGATTATAAGGATCTGAAAAAGATTCTTGGCATGGATCCTTTAAATATTACAATCGTAAAATGCGGGACGTTTCAGAAATATGAGACAGTGTATGGACGAAAAATACGCAAAATAAATCCACCGGCCTGCGAGGTGGCGGACTTTGTTGCACTGCAAAGTGCCAAAGGCCCTCTGTGGAAGGGAGGCAACCGTTATGGTGAGCTATAGCTGGGTTTCGGTGATTGCCCTGCTGGGATATCTGTTTTTATTCCTGGCTTTTGCGTCTGCAAAGAAAACAAAGGTAATTCATTCGTTTCTTCTTCTTTTACTGATTTTGATTTTCTGGAGCGGCGGCTCTTTTCTGATGCGGATTCAGTTCTGGCCGTCTGTAAATTTCTGGCATTACGTATCAATTGCCGGAATTATGATGGTACCATATGGATTTTACAGGTTTTACCTGGACTTTCTGGAAGAAAAGCAGAAGGGCAGAAGGAGACTGTGGTTTCTGTTTTTCCTGGCCTGTTATATTGTGAACTGGTTCACACAGATTTTTATTCCGACACCTGAGGTTGTCACAGGAACAGACGGCAGGGTGAAATTTATTTACTGCTACGGCTGGCCGATTTATCTTCTGGCCCTTGCAGTTGCCTTGCTTCTGGCAGAGATTATCCGGCTGTTTTTCAAATACTGCAAGGGAGATGTACTGACCCTTCGTCAGCTTCGTCCGATTCTGATTGGGATTTTGATTGTGGCAGTCGGCAATGTGGCCTCCACAATAAAGGTTTTTTCCGGGATTCCAGTGGATATCATATCAGGCATGCTTTTTGCATACTTTCTGTTTTATGCACTTTACAAGAAGAAAATGTTCAAGCTTACAGTACTGATTGCCCCAACGAACTGCTATGTGATTGCACTTCTGATCAGTGCACTTTTGTTTCAGAATGCGTTTCTTCCTCTGAAAAACTGGATGCAGGAAAAGCTCGGAATGGATGAGCCTGCGGCGCTGCTTTTTATCGCGATGCTGATGGTTGGCCTGATCTATCTTCTGGTGCTTGTGATGAAGAAATTTCTTGACAATCTGTTTGTAAAGGAAGAACAGGTGCAGGCGGAGACCATCAAGGATTTCAGCCATACAGTGTCGCAGACATTGAAAAAAGAAGAAATACTGTCAAGCCTTGTTGAAGTTATCCTAAAAATGATTGAAGTTGACAAGGTATATGTCTTTATTCAGAATGCAGATAATGCCTATGTGATGGAACAGACAGCCAGCCCTCTTGAAAAGAGAGGCTTCCGGCTTTCGGAGGACCATCCGCTGATTCAGTATTTGCGGTCACATGACCACTGCCTGCTCATGGAGGATTTCAAGCGTACAAATAATTACCATTCTATGTGGGAGGCAGAAAAACGTCAGTTTGAGGACTGGGGAGTGGCCTGCATTGCGCCCATGAAGGATAACAGCGAACTGGTAGGCGTTATTATGCTTTCTGAAAAAAGAAAAGGGCGTGCGTACACCTACGATGATATGAGTCTTTTGCTTTCTGTAAATTCTGTCTGTTCCATGGCGGTGAAGAACTCCAGGCTGTATGAACAGGCGTACAATGAAGCGCGCAGGGATGAACTGACAAGATTGTTTAACAGAAAAAGGTTCTATGAGGTCATCCAGGAGCAGTTTGAAAGGTGCCAGGAGTGTTCTCTGGCGCTTGTGATGATAAATGTGGATGATTTCAAGCTGTATAATCAGCTGTACGGGGCAAAAGAGGGGGATCTTGCCTTGCAGAAAATTGCGTCGGTCATTGATGCAGCGACAGCAGACAGAGGGATTGCTTTTCGCATGGTCGGAAAGGAATTTTCCATCCTGCTTCCTTCCTATGATATTTATTCCGCAAAGGTGCTGGCTGAGTCCATAGCGGATCAGGTGCGGAGAATGAACGAGCAGGCGAGCCTCTACAAAATGAAAACACTGACGTTAAGTTGCGGAGTCTGTGCATCTCCCTATATGGCATCGAGTGCTGAGGAACTGATTGCGAATGCAGATCTTGCCGTGTACAGTGCAAAACGTTCCGGGAAGAATGCAGTTGTTATGTATTCCGAGGATGTCAAATCACAGGACGATTCACAGGAGAAGAGCGGAAAAGTCAGCTATTATGACACGTATGCTTCCACCATTTATGCGTTAACGGCAGCGATTGATACAAAGGACCATTATACGTTCAGCCATTCGCAGAATGTCGCTTATTATGCCTCAGAGCTTGCACGGGAAATCGGAATGAATGAAGAGTTCATGGATATTGTAAAAGAGGCGGGCCTTCTCCATGACATCGGAAAGATCGGAATCCGCGAGGATATCCTGAATAAGCCGGGCAGGCTCACAGAAGAAGAATACGAGATTATGAAAGGACACGTGGAAAATTCGATCGGTATTATCCGTCATCTGCCGTCTCTGGATTACGTAATTCCGGCTGTACTTTCCCATCATGAGCGCTATGACGGATGCGGCTATCCGCGTGGGATTGCAGGGGAGGATATTCCGGTAATGGGCAGAATCCTGTGTGTAGTCGATTCGTTTGATGCGATGATTTCGAAACGAAGCTACAAAAAGGCAATGCCGGTAGAGCGCGCGCTGCAGGTGCTGGAGGAAGAGCGGTTTGCCCAGTTTGATCCAAAGCTGGCAGATGTGTTTATCAGGATGGTACGTGAAGAGAAAATTGAGATTCGGCTGATGGCGCTGGAAAGTCCATAAAAATTCAAAAAAAGGGCTGCTGCAAAGGAGACTTTCCTGTATTCAGAAATCTGTCTGAAT
>CAOJHI010000209.1 GCA_948436005.1 uncultured Lachnospiraceae bacterium | reverse complement strand
CCCCCTCTTAAACTGCAGCCAAAAAAGAAAAAAGCGCATGCTCACTGTCTGGTCCCTCGCTGCGTATACTGCTCCATGGGTGACTTTTTTGTTCGGAACCCTTGGAGCTTTATCCGCTGCGAGGGACCGTCCGTTTCCCATACCTTCCCCGAATACACTACTTCATGTACAGTGCACTCAACCTCATCTCTTCATCAAAGGACATCGTATACGTAACCATCACCTTCTCATACTGTGCAGTCAGCTCTACCGCCGCAAACGCCCTGCCCCGCTGTATGATCTCTGACATGTAGCTTCTGCCAAATTTCTGAAAATCGCCCCACTCCTGCGCCACCGCGCTGCGTGCCTCATCCAGTTTTTCCAGTGTCAGATAATCGCCAAGCAGTCCGATTGCTTCCTGTCTCAGCGTCTCCATGTCATTTTCGTTTAAGAGCTGTATGACCTGCCGGGCCTTTGCTTCTAAATCTGCTGCCCGGAAATTTTTGTCATTGGTTAATTTACCTGCTTTCGGAAAAAACCAATAGAAAGCCGCTGCTGCCACAAAAAGGGCTGCCAGGAGTGCTCCGGTGACTTTCAGTCTCCGCTGCCGCACAAAACGCCGTTTTTTCTCTTCCGGCATATCCTCATTGAACTCCCTGGCAACCGTGGAGGGACTTCCCATCCGCTCCATGACAGCCTCAAATGTTTCCCCGTTCTCCAGCTCCGCCTCTATATCAGAAAGAAGCTGCCGGCGGATTTCCTTTCGCTCTTTGCAGGAGCATTTCAGCCTTTTTATAATCTTTCCCACATATTTTTCTGCTGTCATTCTCCCTCGCCTCCATCCAGAAATTTTGCGACCCCAAAAGCGATCTGTGTCCAGACCTGCTGAATCTCACCAAGCGCTGTCTTTCCCTTCTCGGTCATCGCATAATATTTTCTCGGTACCTGTTTTCCCTCAGGCTCACTCCATCTGCTTTCTACCAATTCGTCATCCTCCAGCCTGTATAAAATCGGATACAGCGTTCCTTCCTTCAGCACAAAAATCCCATCGCTTTGGTCACGAAGTTCACTGATCAGCTGATAGCCATATTTCGGCTGCCTGTCAAGAAGTTTCAAAACAAGCAAATCCAATACTCCTTTTTTCATCTGGCGCTCATATTTTTCAGTCATTTTCTCTCCCTATACTTTGTATTACTAAATATATATTATCACTATATATTTCATAACGCAAGACTTATTTTTACCGATTCTTTGCACCAGGTTCTGCATACAGGCCCGGAAGGACTGATTCTTTCTTGTCAGACCTCCCTGTTTGTGTTACCATGAAGCAAAGAATTTGGAAACGAGGTTTAATCATGTACGACAACGATATGTATGAAAAAAATACGCCGCCATATCTGCTGCAAAACAGCATGGCACGGGCTTCCTTTACGCTCGGAATCATCTCTGTTTTACTTTGCAGTATTTTTTATGTTGCACTTCCCTGCGGAGCACTCGCCATCCTCTGTGCGCTCCTTTCACGAACCGGGCACAGCCGTATGGCACCGCGCTGTTTTTTTGCAATAATCTGTGGTCTGTGCGGCATCACAGCCAGCATTATACTGACCAGTGTCTCCATGTATCAGGTCCTCACAGATCCTGCGCAGCGTGCCGCTCTGGAGTATTATCTGAAAGCCTATACCGGTGATCCGTCTATGGAGCTGGAAGATCTTTTTCCCTTCCTCTCTGATGAGAAAGATCAGAACCGTATCCGTCCGGAGCAGGAGCCTGCTCTCCCGGAAAACAATTCTGATCCGAACAGCTATTTTTTAGATTTCTATGAAGAACCGCCTTACAGCTTTAAAAATGGAGAGGAGATATTCGTATGAGAAAACCAAAAATAAGGGAGCTGAAAAGTCAGGCCCGCCTTCTTTTAAACGGAAAATACAGCTTTCTGGCACTTGTCACAGCATTCATGGCATTTGCCAATGTGGGACTCAATTATCTTCTTGTTCATGCAATTCCGGCAGCACCCGGAATCCTGGGGCTTGTTCTGTATCTGGCCACTCTTGTTTTATGCAACATGGTTTATTTTATCCTGCAGGCAGGCATGGTACGCCTTTATCTGAATCTCGTACGCGGCTCGTCCTTTCGGTTTTCGGATCTTTTTTCCGCTTTTTCCAATCGTCCGGAACCCATTGCCGTTTATGCAATTGTCCAGTTGCTCCTTCAGACCGGACTTTCTTACTGCTTTGACCGGCTTCTTGAAGCGTTCCGCTATTTTGCGCACGGAGCTGCTGTTCCACTGATTCCGTTTATCGTGATCCTTCTTCTCGGAGCTGCACTGATCTGGGTGATGCTTCATTTCAGCCTGGTTGTTTTTCTTCATTGCGACGAACCATGGAAACCGACCCGGAGGCTGCTTGTAGAAAGCTGGGTACTTATTTCCGGCAATATGGGACGTCAGCTTTACCTGCTCCTGTCCTTCATCGGCATCGGAATTCTCTGTCTCATATCATTTGGAATCGGGCTCTTGTTTGCTTTTCCGTATCTGCATGTCACGCAAACACTGTTTTACCTCAATGTGCTGCAGAATGCCCAGAACGAAACAGACGCCCGCACTGCCTCCCAGGTATAATATTTCCATAGGAAAATGCCGTTTCCCAGAGAAAATCCGGCGGAGGAAACGCTCTCACCAGCATTTTCTCAATAAAAGATTCTGGAACAGGAAAACCAGCTGAAGGAATACTCGACTGTTCCTCAGCTGGTTTTTATTATCTGTTGTTCTTATCTGTTATTTTTATCTGTTTTTTCCGGAAGCTTTCATCCAAGCGTTACTTCTTTGTGATACAGATTGCATCCATCCAGAACGTCTTTCAATGTCTCTCCGGACTCGTTTGTGTCATGCTCGTCAAAATAGCTGCCCTTAATCTGTTTTCCTTCAAAGTCCTCCCATGTGATATAGTAAATATCAATTTTTGATACATTATGTCCGTCAATGGCAAGCATATTCAGGGCGCCTCCGCGTTTTCCTGTTTCTATGCGCTTTCCGTCTGCATCCAGCACAATAAGTACCGGATCCAGATCCATTGCTTCTGCCACTCCCTGTTCTTCGAGATACAATTCAAACGGAGTTCTCGTCACAGAAGACACAAAAAGCTTATCTGCAGCATCGTTTTCCACCTCAACGGTAACTGTCTGCTCATGGTCTACCTGTACAGTAAGATCAAACGTATACGGACCTTCATAAGTATAATCTTCATATGGATTCGGTGAGGTGTTATAATCCGGTACCAGTTCAAACAGCTCCATCATATGGCTGTTCCACTCTTCGTCCGACATCGCATTCAGCTCCTCCTCAGAAGGCTGCTCCACCTTAGCTGCATCATAGATTGACACCCGGTCTTTACGGTCGCCAAAAATACGGTCAAAGGAAAGCGACACATCAAAGCTTTCCGGAAGATCACGCCTCTTGATCAGATCCATGTACTGGGCTGTCTCACCATCATTTGACGGTCCTTCCTCTCCGTATGCCTCCTGCAGCGCTGCATGGAATTCGCTGTAGTCTGTGCGCACCGGATCTAATTCCATACGGTACATGGCAAGATACGTATAATTATCCACAAATTTTCCGTCTAACGCCTCCTGGAAGCTCCAGTCCTCATCCATAAAACTGAATTTCGCTGTTCCCTGTGCCTGTAAAATCGGTTTCCCGTCATACAGCTCAAAATGATCCGCAATCGGCTCCTCCCCCTTCAATTCCATGGTCAGATACAAAGCCACGTCGTTGCAGTATACTTCCGAAAGCGTTACCGTCATTCCATTTGCAGTCTGTGAATAATTTTCCGCTGCCTCCTGCGCCCCGTTCTCCTTTCCTGCTGTCTCTGCTGCGGCAGATGCTCCCGTTTCTGCATTTTCTCCGCCTTCGGCAAGTTGTGTCCCTACGCCGCTGTAATCGCCGGCATAGCTCGCCTCATCTCCCAGCTCTTCAAAAATATGGCCGATAAAAGGCAGTTTTGCAGCCAGCACAGGATTGCTCACGCAGAAAACACCTGCTGCAAAGACCGCGGCTACTGTTCCTGCCGCGCCCTGCCATGCATGGAACCGGCTCTTTCTCTTCTGGGTCCGAATCTGCCGGTAAGTGTTTGAAAGGCGCTCCTCAACCTTCTCTGATACCTGCATCTCCTGTCCTAATATCTCTCTCATTTCCTGTTCTGTGTAATTTCTCATACTCAAATCCTCCTGTCAGATCTCATAAACTATACACAATTGTTTCGCGCAGCTCATTTCGGCTGCGCCGCAGCTTGCTCTTCACTGTATTCTCTTTCATTTCGAGAATCTGTGCGATCTCCCGCGTGGAAAACTGCTCACCATAATACAGCAGCAAGATCGTGCGGCAGTCCTCCGGAAACGATGACAGCATTTCGCGGAATTCCACATTGGAAAAATCATTATCCAGATAGCGGATTTCCGGGAAAACTTCCGTCACCTCGCAGCGTTTGCGCTCACGCAGCATTCCGTTGCAGCAATTAATCAGAATCCGTATCAGCCATGTCCGAAAATATTCCGTCCGCTTCAGGTCACTGATATGCTCATACGCAGACAAAACAGTTTCAGATATCGCATCCGCAATATCATCTTCACTTTGGAAAAATCCTTTGGCAACGCGGTACAGACTGCTCTTGTTTTCCTCTATCAGGGAAACAAAGGCTTCCGGATCCCCCCGCTGTGCCTTCTTTACCAAAATCTGCATGTTACTCCTCCTCTTGTCCTGGACACTTTCACCGGTTTTAACACAACTTACACCTATTAGATGGAGGAAGGCCTGTTTTCGGTGCATGGTTTTTGCATGAAAAATTTTACACATTTTAGTTTGTTTATTTCTGTACATAAAAAAGCTGCTGCGCAGGAACTTCCTTTTGCCAGCAGCTTTTTCCTTTTTACTTTTACTATAATCCTATCAGCCGCTCCATTTATAGTGAGCAGGCCGGGCTCTCACTCAAATCTTCAGCTGCGTTCCAGCAGTACATCCATCATCCGGAAGCCTTCCTCGCGAAGAATCCCGCTTTCCTTTGCGCTCGTCTCGCCGTAGGCTCTTCCATCCCCGAGTTTTTTCGTGCTGTCATACAGCAGATAGGGCACCGGGTCTGAAGTATGGGTACGAATGCGAAGCGGAGTCGGGTGATCGGGCAGAATCAGCATACGGTATGGTTCCCCGGAAGCGTCCATCTGTTCTTTCACAAGGCGTATTACCCGCTCATCCAGATTTTCAATCGCCTGAACCTTACGCTCCAGGCTGCCCTGGTGTCCCATCTCATCCGGTCCCTCCAGATGCACGTACACAAAATCTGCGCCCTCTTTTAAAAGCGCATCAACTGCTGCCTGTGCTTTGCCCTCATAATTCGTATGAAGGCCGCCGTTCGCTCCCGGCACGATCACATTTCTCATCCCTGCTCCTACCGCGATTCCTTTGAGCAGGTCAACTGCTGATATCATAACGCCCTTTTTGCCATATTTCTCCTCAAAAGAAGTCACCATCGGCTTCGTTCCGGCGCCCCAGAACCAGCAGCTGTTGGCCGGATTCAGCCCCTTTGCTTTTCGTTCCCGGTTAATCGGATGGTCTGCGAGAATCTCGTAGCTCCGCTTCATCATGGCCAGAATCGCAGGATTTTCCGGAAGATAATCCTCAATCACTTCAGTCAGGTGATCGTGAGGCGGAGTCAGCGGTTCTACCTTTCCATTCGTCCAGATCACGCAGTGTCGGTAGCTTGTCCCCAGATAAAACTGAAACATGTCGTTTTCCAGCTCTGCACGCACTGCTTCCAGAAGGACCGCAGCATCTTCCGTACTGATCTCACTGGAACTGTGATCCAGGATTCTCTTTTTTTCATAAGGTTCTTCTTCGGAGAGTGTAACGAAATT
>CAOJHI010000208.1 GCA_948436005.1 uncultured Lachnospiraceae bacterium | reverse complement strand
CCGTTTTCACATTTATTGGAATGTGTAATTGTCGGGATTCCGGCCTCTGCAGCCTGGCCCACAACGTCATTCAGCGCAGCTCCGTCAACCGGCATCATTGCAATACCATCAACGCCAAGTGTGATATAATTCTCAACCGCTGCAATCTGCACAGAAGAATCGCCTGCTCCGTCCGTTACAAGCAGTTCAATATTATTTGCTTCTGAGTACGCCTTTGCTGCATCTACCATTGTAGCAAAAAACGGGTTGCTCAGATCCATAACAATCAGGGCAAATGTATAATCCGTCTCTTTCGCCATCGCGGGCAGAGCGCCTGTACACAGCATCCCTGCAGCCATTGCCATCGCAACCATTTTTTTCATACCTTTCATTTTGAATCCTCCTTCTGAAATTGTTTTATTTTCATGCATCTCCTGTTGCGCGAATCCGGTTTTTCTTTTTCTGTTCCGCACTTGAAACCCCCGGACAGTACCTGAGTTAATCCTCCGGATAGTATCCCACAAATCTCGGATGGCTGGAACATACGGCGCTGTTGCCGATTTCATAGAATCCGCCAAGTTCTTTATCAACATCAAGATAATAATAGATATCCTCCATGTAATATCCCTGATATTTGATCTTGTGGCCTCTTTCCACCAGTTCATCCATAAACTTCTTCAGGTTGTCATCGCCTGAATAAATACTTTCCTTGATGTGGTGGAGACCCGGTCCGTGCTTTTCAAGGAATTCTCTGTACGGATCAGAGCCAGCTTCCGGCTGAATGACTTCGATGGTCATATTCCCTACCTTTGCATGTGCGATATAAAATTTCCACGGCTCTGTCACATCTTTTCCGTCCAGCTGTACATTGCGTGATGTATCGTCCGTATTTTCAAGAATAAACCATGGCCCAATGTCAAGTTTTTCAACGAAATACTGAATGGTTCTCTTATAATCATCCGTCACATAGCATACCTGATCAATCACGCGGTCCTTGTTGATTTCCCTGAGTTGTTCCGCTGTCTTCATGCGCTTCTTTTTCCCTCCGTTCTTGCTTTTGCATTTTGTCTTTGTTTTTCTGCATTTTTACATAAATCCTTTTATTAAAACGTTTTAATTTAAACACCAATTTGCTGCATGCCTGTATTTATCATATAACACCATAGAATCGCTTTTGTCAATCTTATTTTTGTCCATTTTCTACTATTTTTTAATATTTTAGTCATTTTACACTAATTCAAACATTTTAATATGTGTAAAATCAACAAATTCATTTTATTTTTTATTAAAACCAGAGTTTTCTTCTGGTAAAACCGAAATTTTCTTATATTTTTCCTGATAATTCTTATCATTTCTTTCTTGACTCACCTATTCGTTTGCAATATACTTGAAAATAAGAATTCGTTTTCTATTAAAACCTTTAACTAACTTTTAGAGAGGAACCGTACTATGACCGCACATACTTCAAACAAACCCATCCGCGTGACAATGCAGGACGTGGCAAGACAGGCGAATGTTACGATCGGTACTGTTTCGCATGTCATCAACGGAACTGCTAAAATCTCTGCTGAAACTACGAAACGTGTCAATGAAGCGATTCAGCTTCTGAACTATCGCCCAAACCCTCATGCTCAGGCGCTGCGCAAGGCCAGGGCCAAATCGATCGGCTGTCTGATTCCTGATATGACGACCAATTTTTACGCCAATTTTGTCAGCAGTTTCGTAGAATATGCTTATGAGGCCTCCTATTCTGTTTCCATCATCAACTTTCAGCACAATCCCAAATATGAAATGGCCGAAATCGAAAATCTGATCGCCAAAGATGTAGACGCCATTTTACTCTATAATGGATTTGATGACAGCGCAGGGTTGGAAATGATTCAGCAGGCCGGCATTCCGCTTATTCTGATTGACCGCTACCAGGAAGGCTGCTCCTGTATCTTTTTTAATAACTCTCAGACCATTCAAAATCTGATTCATCTGCTGAAAGCCTCTGGCCATACAAAAATCGGCTATCTTTCAGAAAGTGTCATTATCCAGAATCTGAATGACCGTTATGTGGGATTTATCACAGGTATGCAGAAAAATGGCCTGGAAACAGATATCCGCAATGTCCTGATCAACCGGCATCCACAGGTCGACAACCTGAGCATCGGCTATCGTCTGATGAAGGAACGACTGACAAAGGGCGGCCTGAAAAATCTTCCCTCTGTGTATATTGCATCTTCCGACCTCATTGCCTTTGGCGCCATGCGGGCAATTCGCGAAGCCGGACTGAGTATTCCGAACGATATCTCCATTATTGGCTGCGATAATCTGCGGATGACAGAATACGTTGATCCTCCGCTGACCACGATTCAACAAAGCTACCAGGATGTTGCAACCGAGACCTGGAAAGCACTTTGTACCTTACTGGAGAATCCCGGGTGTGAACCCGTACGTTCAAGCCTTCCCCAGCATCTTATCATCCGCAAATCGGCCGTTTTCCCGGAAGCTGTTGCTGCAGATCCCGCCTTTGATCACTTTATTATCCGATAAATTTTCCAAAAGATATTCTCTTGCTGAAGAGATATCTTTTTCTTTTATGTAAAATATTTTTTCTCTTTATTGCTGTTTTTAAAGAAAATATTTTTCTTGACTTTTCATTCTTCCCATGCTTATAATCAAATCAATTTCTGAGGAAACGCTTTCGCCAGCGTTTCCTCAAACCCGCAAACGTTAAAACTTATATTTATCCCACAGAAAGGAGATCACCATGTCAAAAATCAAATATGGCAGCCAGACCTATCCATGGCAGATGAATATCAAAAAGTTCCATGGGCAGGTCCCTCATATGGTGGATGTGTTAATTCAGGCCGGTTTCACCGGAATGGAAGCAGAAATCTGTATGCTGGAGGATTATTACACAGACTGGAAAAAACTGAAGGAGCTCCTGGACGAAAAGCACGTTGCTTTCGCTGCTCTGGCGATTCACGACGACTGGCTTCTGCCACAGGAAACAGATGCCGAACGGGCCAGAGCCGATACGGCTATTGAGTTTCTGAAGCATTTTCCGACTGCCAAGCTGGCTTTGTGCCATGTAGCCGCTGACCCGGTCAGAGAACATAACCTTTATGAAAAACAGGTCAACCAGATGAAGTGCATCTCCGCGATCGCACGCCGCGCGGCAGAGGAGGGGATTGTAAGCGTATATCATCCAAATTCCGGACCAAATTCTGTTTTCCGTTACGAAAGCGATTATCACATTATGTTCGATACCCTGTATTCCACAGGAATCGGCTATGCCCCGGATGTGGGACATATGCTAAACGCAGGCATTGATCCGCTGAAGATCATCAAAGAACACCGTGATATCGTACGGCACGTACACTTTAAGGACATTGATGAAAACCATGTATTCCGGACCATGGGCACCGGCATCGGCGATTTCAAGTCAATCGTGGATTTCCTGAAAGAAACAGATTATCAGGGCTGGATTATGACAGAAGACGAATCTCCGGATGCGGTTCTTGATTCTGACGGCGTGATTCTGGAAGACGGTAAATTTATGCAAAGCATCCGGTAAAGCGGAATAACCATTTAAGTAAAGGGGGATTTTATCATGAAAAAACATACCGTAGCAATTATGGGGCTTGGCGTCCGCGGAAAAACACATCTGAAGGGCATTCTTGAAAATCCGGACCGTTATGAAGTAATTGGTCTCTGTGATATCCGGGAAGACGTCATGAAAACCGTCTGTGAAACATTCCAGCTGAATGTACCGTGCTTCACAGACGTCGAGCAGATGCTCCGCGAAACCAGGCCGGAGGTATTTGTTTTTGTAACGTATCCGAACCTCCGGCTGTCCATGATCGAGCTGGCTGTCAAATATGGAATCAAGGCAGTTTCTTTTGAAAAACCGATGGCAGAGGATATGGCAGAAGCGAAAAAGATGACCGACCTCTGTGTCGCAAACGGCATCAAGGCAGTCGTATGCCATCAGCAGAAGTATCTCTCCCAGATGCAGGCCCTGAAGAAAAAAGCGGAGTCCGGGCAGCTTGGAGAAATTAAAAAGATTTTTGCAGAATGCCAGCCATGGATGGCACAGCTTGGCACCCATTATATGGATTATATTATCTGGGCAAACGGCGGCTGCCGCGCCAAATCCGTGATCGGCCACGTACACGGACCGGCCACACTCAGAGATGACCATCCGTCACCGGATTTTATCTTCGGAGAAATTCTTTTTGAAAATGGTACGCGCGGTTATCTGGAATGCGGATATTTCGCAGAGCAGCACAACCCGGATATGTACCGCGATACTGACAACCGCCTGACTGTATGGGGAACAGAGGGCTATGCTTATGCAGAGACAGACGGCTTCTGGGGCGAATGCAGCCCAGCAACCGCCGGCAGGCTGGTAACAGGCAAGGAGCCCGGCTGGTACCATTTCCAGGAAAAGGTCATTCAGACTCCGTACTATACCGAATATGCCGACTGGCTCGACGGCGATTCCAGGCCGCATTCCTGCAATATTGAAACCGCCTTCCATGGATATGAGATTCTTGAAGCCATGTGCCTGAGCGCGCTTGATAACAAACGTGTCGATCTCCCGCTCGCGGATTATTCCTATGAACCGGTTATGGAGCGTATGAAACGTGAACTCCCGGAATTCCCAGGCTGCGACAAAGAGCCGCGCGATTTATATAAAGGCGACTGGGACAGACCGGAGCGCGACTAATCGCGCTGACGAAGTTGCAATCACGCACGCAAAGTTGCCGATCACGCAGGTAAAGTTGATAATCGCTCACGCATAGTTACCAATCACGCGGGTAAAGTTGCCGATCGCTCACGCATAGTTACCGATTGCACAGGTAAAGTTGCCGATCGCACAGGTAAAGTTGCTGATCGCTCACGCATAGTTACCGATCACGCAGATAAAGTTACTGACTACGCAGGCAGAATTGGAGGTTTTTATGACAACAAAGCAATGCAAAGTTAACGGTATCACCATCAGCTACGAAGAATCCGGCAGCGGAGAGCCACTTATCCTGCTTATGGGGCTGGGCGCTCCGGGAAGCAAATGGGCTCCGCACATCGCCGCCTACGAAAAAGAATTTCATGTATATGCGCCGGATAACCGCGGCGCAGGCCGGTCTGACAAACCGGTCGCTTATTCCTACTCCATTGAAGACATGGCAGCAGACGCCATCGGCCTGATGGACAGCCTGAAAATCGAAACCGCCCACTTTAACGGTATCTCCATGGGCGGCGCCATTGCTCAGTATATTGCGGTCCATTATCCGGAGCGCGTCCGTTCCGTGATCCTGACCAACACGTTTCCTTATTGTAATGTCAGCTTCCGCCGCGCCATCGAAATCCTTCGCGAGGCAAACGGGCAGCTCGATCCTGTCACAGCCGGAAGACTGACGCAGTGGCTCATCTTTGCCCAGCCATTTATGGAAGAGCATGAGGATTTCATGCTGGAAGGGGAGCTGGCCGATATGGCTTATCCATACCCGATGCCTTCCTACGCTTTTAAGGCACAATGCAACGCAATCCTTGCCTTTAATGAATACAGGAACCTCCCATCCATCAAAGCTCCTGTTCTCGTGGTTGCCGGCGACAGGGATTTGTTTGTCCCTGTTTCCCTCACAATGGAAATGGTCAGCGCTATCCCTGGTGCTCAGCTCTATATGGCTCCGAACGGCGGCCATGTGCAGCATTGGGAACAACTGGAAAAGTATAACCAGATCACGATGGATTTTTTGCTGAAGCATAAAACAGATAAGAAAGGCTGATTCAAATTTTGCAGCACATAATCCGGTGACACATAACCAAAAAAGAATCCTCTGCAAAATGGTCTCACTGCCAAAAATTCCATTTTACAGAGGATTCTTTTTTATTTCATATAGTTTTTTATAGAAGAGTCTTTTA
>CAOJHI010000207.1 GCA_948436005.1 uncultured Lachnospiraceae bacterium | reverse complement strand
TTGCAGACATAGACAGTCTGGAGGAAGATCCGGACCATGTGCTGATGATGACTCTGCACAGTGCAAAGGGACTTGAATTTCCCAATGTATTTCTTGTCGGGATGGAGGACGGTATGTTCCCGAGCTATATGAGCATTACATCGGAAGATCCGCTGGATATTGAAGAGGAACGGAGACTTTGCTATGTGGGTATTACACGTGCAATGAAGCAAATTTATCTGACTGCGGCGCGGCAGCGTATGGTGCGCGGAGAGATTCATTACAACCGGGTTTCCCGCTTCGTGGAGGATATTCCACAGGAGCTGTTCCAGCGGCAGGAGAATGTCTCCAAGGAAAAGGAACAGCCGAAAACGCAGCGTGAGCGGGCGCAGACACATTATCAGCAGGCGCGTGAGGTGTTCCGTACAAAAGCGTTTGTTCCGCAGCAGTTCCAGGTGAAAAAGTCATCTGGGCTCGATTATGCAGCAGGGGACCGTGTACGCCATATAAAATTTGGCGAGGGTACGGTAAAGAATATTGTGGAAGGCGGCCGCGACTACGAGGTAACGGTCGAGTTTGACCGGGTTGGCGTGAAAAAAATGTTTGCTTCTTTTGCAAAGCTTGTGAAAATATCGTAAAAGTCGAAAATTTTTATAGTAAAATTTCGGTCACTGTGATATACTATCTTAAAGTGAACGCAGGAAAAGAAAGGACGTGTACAAAATGAATAAATTAGACGAACTTTTAGCAGTATTACAGAAAAAAGAGGACGAGAAGCATAAAAATGCATTGCTCTGGATTCTGGCTGTGATTGGTGCAGTGGCAGCAGTTGCAGGAATTGCATATGCCGTATATCGTTACTTCTCTCCGGATTATCTCGAGGATTTTGAAGAGGACTTCGATGATGACTTTGAAGACTTCTTTGAGGACGACGATTTCCCGGAGATGGACGAAGAGAAAGCTGAAAAGCAGGAAGAAAAGAAAGAGCCGGAAAAGGAAGCTGAGCCGGAGGCAGAAGCTTCTGAAGAGGCGCCGGAGCAGGAAGTCGAAGAATAAAAACCATAAAAGAGCAGATGTCGGCAGGCACCTGCTTCTTTTTATATCATAGAGAAATATTTCACAGGAAAGATCAAATTAAGTCAATATTGAGCATTTTAAGTTTTGTGACAGGAGGAATATTAGAGTGAAAAAGGGACAGATTGCAGAGGGAACGATTGAACGGGTAGATTTCCCGAATAAAGGAATTGTACATACAGAGGAAGGCAAGGTAATCGTAAAAAACGGGATGCCGGGCCAGAAAGTTCGTTTTATGATAAATAAAAAGAGAAAGACACATGCAGAAGGCCGCCTGATGGAGGTGCTGGAAAAATCTCCCCTTGAAACGAGGAAGCCGCAATGCAGTATTTTTCCGGCCTGCGGAGGCTGCATGTATCAGACCATGGATTATGAGGCGCAGCTGCAGATGAAGGAAGGCCAGATCCGGCAGCTTCTGGATGAGGCGCTGAAAGCGGGCGGGCAGGTAGATGCAGACGGAATGCCGGACTATCAGTTTGACGGAATCCATCCCAGTCCGAAAGAATTTGCCTATCGCAATAAGATGGAATTTTCCTTCGGAGATGAATACAAGGACGGCCCACTCTGCCTTGGGCTGCACAAGAAAGGAAGTACTTATGATATCCTGACAGCAGCGGACTGTAAAATTGTGCATACGGATATGAACCAAATCCTTTCCTGT
This sequence comes from uncultured Lachnospiraceae bacterium, assembly GCA_948436005.1. Lineage (GTDB taxonomy): Bacteria > Bacillota > Clostridia > Lachnospirales > Lachnospiraceae > Choladousia. Next base: position 4,216 of record CAOJHI010000207.1, on the reverse strand, counting down.
ATTCTGGAGTATTGCAGAGATAAGAATCTGCCATATTATCATAAAATTTCTCATAAGGGTTATCTGCGCCATCTTTTGCTGCGCCGGGCCCAGACTACTGGTGAAATTCTTGTCAATCTGGTTACAACGAGTCAGGCGGACTGGGATTTCAGTCCTTTAGTGGAACAGCTGCGGGCGCTTTCTCTGGATGGAAAGATTGTAGGGATTCTACATATCATAAATGATTCTCTGGCTGATGTTGTCCGCAGCGATGAGACCAGAATCCTGTTTGGCCAGGATTATTTTTATGAGACAATCCTGGGACTTCGGTTTAAAATAACGCCGTTTTCCTTTTTTCAGACCAACTCACTGGGCGCAGAGGTACTATACAGCGCCGCGCGGGGATATATTGGCGATACGAAGGATATGACAGTCTTTGATCTCTACAGCGGGACAGGCACCATAGCACAGATTCTTGCTTCGGTGGCAAAAAAGGTGATCGGTGTGGAGATTGTGGAGGAGGCTGTGGCGGCAGCACGGGAGAATGCTGCTTTGAACAACCTTACGAACTGTGAATTTATCGCGGGAGATGTTCTGAAGGTACTGGATGAAGTGACCGAGAAACCGGATTTTATCGTTCTTGACCCACCGCGCGACGGCATTCATCCGAAGGCTTTGCCGAAAATCATCGAATATGGCGTGGAGCGGCTCGTGTATATTTCCTGTAAGCCGACGAGTCTGGTGAGAGATCTTGCGGTGTTTCTGGAGAAGGGGTACCGGGTGGAGAGGGCTTGTTGTGTGGATATGTTTCCGGAGACGGTGCACGTTGAAACAATCTGTAAATTAGTGCGGAAATAAGCATGTTTGCGGGATTCTATAAGATGAAAAATATCATTTTGCCTACCATCTGCCTACCATTTTTTTAGTGGTAGGCAGACGCAACAGCCTTTTCAAAAATATCTACGGATTCATCCTGCATTTTTTCAGTGTTGAAAATATAGGTTTGCAATGTGACTTTGATATCTTTGTGGCCGAGCCTCTCCATTATGGTTTTTGGGGAAGCAATACTTTTGGAGAATGTTTCTCAAATTGCTGAAACAATAAATTCTATTACTGCGTTAAATATCAACGAGAAATATTTTTTGGAATTCCTAAAATTAATACAAGCTATAGATAGCGAAATTTTTAATATGATTATTCTTGAGTTGGATATTACAAAAATTGAAAATAAATGGAGTAGAGGTGCTATATATAGGGGAAAAGGAAAACAGGTAGAGAAAAGGCAAGGAGAATTTTATAAGTTGATAAAGCAATGATTATGAACATATTCACATGAAAAATAATGGAACGGTAAAAGGAGCGCTGCAAGGTGGAGGATAGAAGAGATAACTCTAATATTATTGGGAGTGAAATTATCATATACCAGACAGAAGATGGAAGCACAAAAATAGACGTTAAAATTCAAGATGAAACGGTTTGGCTTACTCAGGCACAATTATGTGATCTTTACCAAACCAGTAAATCTAATATTAGTGAGCATATTAAATATATTTTTGAAGAAGGAGAGTTAGAAGAAAATGCAGTTGTTCGGAAATTCCGAACAACTGCGGCTGATGGGAAGAAATATAATATAATCCATTATAATCTTGATATGATTATTTCTCTTGGCTATCGCGTAAGATCCAAAATTGCAACTAATTTTCGGCGTTGGGCTACAGAACGACTGAAAGAGTACATGATTAAAGGTTTTTCAATGGATGATGAGCGATTGAAAGGAAACGGTGGTGGGAATTACTGGAAGGAAGCAACCTTTAAGATCATAAAAACGGAATTCCTATGAAAAGAAACATTTGCGGATCTGAAAGAATTGAAATTGAAGTTATAGGATTATATAAACTGGTATAATCATCACAGATGCATGGGGGCTTACGGATAACTGCCTTACAATAACATTTGAGAGAAGATATTGTAAGGTTGAGAGATTATTTAGCATTCGTGCTAAAGTGATAAACTTGAAGTCAGTGTGTTGTATGGAGGATAAAGATGCAATTAAAAAAGATAACATCACACATATATTATAGTGAACCAGAAAAGAAAACAGATCGTCCCATATTGGGATATATTGTTGGGGATAAAAGAGCGGTCATGGTTGATGCCGGCAACTCAAAAGCACATTATGAAGCATATTTAAAATTGCTAGAAGAATATGAATTGCCGATGCCGGAAGTGTGTGTGATTACACATTGGCATTGGGATCATACATTTGGAATACATGCATTGCGACAAGAGAGTTTGGCGCATATGAAAACAAATCAGAAATTAAGAGAAATGTCTTTGTGGGACTGGACTGATTCTGCAATGAAAGAGCGTTTACAGCAGGGAATAGAGATTCCGTTTGCCGATACATGTATGCGTGAAGAATATGAAAATGTGAATGACATTCGAGTAATTCCTGCTACTACAGATATACAGGATCAGACAGAATTAGACTGCGGTGGGATTACCTGTCAATGTATCCATCTTCCTTCAGCACATAGTGATGATTCTATTGTTGTGTACGTACCGGAGGAAAAGGTTGTGTTTATTGGGGATATTTACGGAAATGATTTATATCATGACAGTAAACGTGATCTGGAAAAAACAAAGAGTTTATATAAGCGTCTAAAAATACTGGATTTTGAAATTGCTGTGCCGGGACATAGTGAGCCTCTGTCAAAAGACGAATTACTAAGCTTTTTGGGGCAGTTTATAAAGGATAGATGATAAAGAAACATTTAACAGATTCAAGGCATATAAAAATGTTTTTAAGAATGAGGAACTAATGCGTGAGTCAACTGTTACAAATTTTGCAACAGTTCAAAACGAAGGCAATAGAGTGGTAGAAAGGAATCTCAAATGCGTCTGAAAAATGTATTAATTGTAGTCAGTGATATGGAGAAATCCATAGCTTTTTATAAAGACCTGCTTGGCCTGAATGTCATTTTAGATCAGGACGGTAACGTGATTATGAGCGAGGGGCTTGTGCTTCAGGACAAAGCGATCTGGGAGAGGTTTCTTGAAAAAGAGATTGTTTTCAGAAATCACGCAGCGGAACTGTATTTTGAGGAAGCTGATCTGGAGGCTTTTGCGAAGAAGCTGGAAAATTACCACGAGCCGATTGTATATGTGAATCGGTTGATGGAGCATTCGTGGGGGCAGAAGGTGATTCGTTTTTATGATCCGGATGGAAATCTGATAGAGGTTGGAACACCTATGAGGACAGCAAATGATTGATTTATATTACGTGGAAGATGATCCGGATATTGCGCAGACTGTAAAAGAATATCTGGAACGTCATGAGATGAAGACAGAACTGTTATGCAGTATTGCAGATGCGAAGCAGGCATTACAGAGGAAAATCCCGGCACTTTTGATGGTTGACCGGAATATGCCGGATGGAAATGGTGATGAACTGTGCAGGTGGGCCCGGCGCCGGTTCGGAGACAGGCTTCCGATTCTTTTTCTGACCGTCAGGGGTGAGACGTCCGATATTGTCCGGGGATTTCAGGATGGAGCTGACGATTACGTGGTAAAACCTTTTGATTTGGAAGTGCTGCATTCCCGGATACTGGCGCTGCTTCGAAGAACGGGTCTGACGAAAGAAACGCGGCTTTTTTGTAATGATCTTGTCGTGGATACGGAAAAGCTGTCCGTTTACTGTGGAACAGAGGAGGTTTTGCTGAGTCAGCCGGAATACCGGCTGCTGGTAGTGCTGATGGAGAACAAAGGAAAAACCGTGACCAGAAAACAGCTGCTGGAACAGGTCTGGGACAGTGAGGGGAATTATGTCAACGATAATACACTGACAGTTGCTATGAAACGGCTCCGGGAGAAACTGCATAAGCCCTCCTGCCTGAGGACGATCCGCAGTTTTGGTTATCGGATGGAGGACAGCATATGACAAAGCGGGGAATACAGAAAAAATCCAGGTTTCGGAAATGGTCGGCAGTGTTTGTAGGTCTGGTCTGTGTGATTGGCCTCATGTTTTGGGGCGCGCACAGATACAGACAGGCAGTTTATGAACAGCTTTCCGCGTTTTGTGCGCTTTTTTTAGAGGCTCATCCGGAAGCAGAGGCGGAAATGGTTTCGTGTGTGAAAGCGTATCATAGTTTGCCGAAGCGTGACATCCGTGGAAATCGGTTTCTGGAGCAGTATGGGTATAAAGGCAGTGAGTTTTTGGAAGGGATTGAAAGGGAGG
>CAOJHI010000206.1 GCA_948436005.1 uncultured Lachnospiraceae bacterium | reverse complement strand
AATATAATCAAAAACAAGCTCTCGCTTATTCCCATTCCACCCGTAAGCGGAAGCATGTCAACGGACACGGAAATCACTGCCTGAAGAGTCAGTATCACCAGCCAGTGTGTCCCGGAAAGCCCAAACGACTGATATACAAAACAGGTTGCAGCAAACAATGCAATTCTCTGGCCAAAAGTAATCAAAAACACCCGAATCATGAGCCACATATGTGTACTCATATACGCTGCTGTCTCGTTATACATATCCATGGATGCTTCCAGCTTTTTTGTCCGCTCCTCTTTATGGCGCATCAGATGAAGCTTCTCCAGAATCCACAGTCCCTTCAGCATCATCTGTTTGGCGAGAAACGGATGAAACACCAGCACCATCATGAACGTCACACAGAAAACATTAAGTGCAACTCCAAGATAAAACACAAAAAGGATTTCACCCAGATACGCATGCAGAAAATCTCTTGCAAACAAAATAATTCCCAAACCGATTACCACAAGCACCAGCTTGTAAGTAATCGTAACAATCATCAGAATCACGGTTGCCACCGGAATCGGAATTTTTTCTTTTTTCATAAAATAAATCTGCATCGGCTGTCCGCCGCTCGCGGAAGGCGTTACACAGCTGAAGAAAAAACCCACAGAAGAAAAAAGAAAACAGATCCTTTTTTTCAGACGAATCCCATAAGAACACATCATATGCCAGATGATGATCGACTCGCCCCATATAAATATGAACACGCACCCGACAGCAGGCAGAAGCCATATAAGCCTGGCCTGTCCGATGGCCTCTTTCAGTGCCCCCATATCTTCCCCATGGAAAACTCCGTACACCGTAAGTCCAAGCACCAGGAAAAAGATAACTGCATTCAAGATTACTTTTTTTACTTTACCCAATTTGACTGCTCCTTCTGTTCCCGGAATATTTCCCATATTCCCCCTGTCGCTGCCAAAGCGCTGCATTCATACAAACGCCCGACTTATCCGCGCGACAAAGATTTTCCTGTTTTCCCAAACACACAGGATGTTACTTTATCAAAAACCTTTCCGTACCACCTTGCAAGAGCTGTGCGCCCCGCGATCAGATAACAGGTCTCTGCCAGAATAACGCCGCCCACCACATCAACCAGCACATGTTGCTTTGTTGTGAGTGTCGAAATGAACACGGCAACCGCCATCAGACACGAAAATATCCGGTACCAGGCCGGTACGCTTTTTTGTTTCCTGATTCCGATATAACACATCCAGCTCGTCAGACAGTGAATCGAAGGAAACAGATTCTCTGCCGAATCAATCCAATACAGAAAACGCATGCCTGCATCCCACATCCCGTTTCCTGTAATCTCCGGCCGCGTATTCGTGGTCGGCAAAAGCAGGAAAAATACAAAGCATACAAGCTTTGCCAGAAAATCAGCACTCAGAAAACGGTATGCTTCTTCCCTGCTGCTTACCCGGACCGTCAGAACATAATTCGCAATCCAGAACAAATAGCACCCGAAGTAGATCAACAATGTCCATGGCAGAAGCGGAATGGCACGGTCCAAGGGCGTTTCCATATGATAATGGTGCCAGTCTCCGGCAATTATTTTTGCACTGCCATACACTGTACTGTTTAAAACAAATTCTGCAATCAGCGGAATCCAGCCATATACAGGGAGAAACGTTGATACTTTTTTATTTAAAGACATACTTTTACTCCATTCTCCAAACAAAATGATAAGGGCATAAAAATCGTCCTTATCACTCTATACTAATGAATCTTATAAGAGATTTCTTTAAATAAATCTTAATTATAATTCACTTTTTTCTTAGGACTAAAACTCAAAACTATTTGTATAATATCACAGAGATATAACATGCTTTGTACGTTTTCCTTACATTTTCTTTACAATTCAGCAAAAAAGACAGAAAAATCTCTTTTCCTGTCTTTATCTTTCTATTTGAAGCAATTTTCGAAGATCCGGCATTCCCCACCCCTGGCGGTTTTTCGGATAGCCTAGATCTCTGGAAGATTCTTTTAACCGCATTTTGACTTCAACATTTGTAAGCTGTGGCTCCTGTTCCAGGAGTAAGGCAATACAGCCCGCAACCGCAGGTGCTGACATAGAGGTGCCGCTTTTTACATTATAATAACGGCCCTGCCTGAAAGATGGGGAACACGACCATATCCCCGTACCCGGCGCTACCAGCTCAGGCTTGCAGATACATTCCCGCGTCGGCCCGCAGCCGGAATATTCCAGATACATCCCATGGCCCCCTCGCGCAAAATCATCCGATGCTCCCACCGTAATCACCTTTTTGCTGTTTCCCGGCACGGTAATGCTTCCTGAGGCCGGCCCCATATTTCCTGCTGCCACTACCACGACAATCCCGGCATCCCAGGCAGCTTCCACGCCCTTTACCAAAGCCTTGGCTCCATAGTCCTCATCATCCTTTGAGGCGCCTGCCGAAAGATTCATAATACGAATGTTGTATTTTTCCCGATTCTCAGCCACCCACTCCATGGCCCTGATAATATTCTCCAGATTTCCCTGTCCATATTTATCCAGGATCTTCAAATGAATCAGTCCGCAACCGGGGGCAATTCCCCGATAACGTCCTCTGCTGCTTTTTCCATCGCCGCCCAAAATCCCTGACACATGGCTCCCGTGAGAGGCGTCATCATAACATGCAGCCCTTCCGTTTACAAAATCCCGGAATGCCACAATCCGATCTGCGTAATCGGGATGATAACAGATACCGGAATCCAAAATCGCAGCCGTAACTCCTTTTCCGGTAATTCCTGCCCGGTACGCCTCTTCCGCATGCAGTTGTGCCCTTACACGATTCATTTCCTTTTCCTCCATACTACACGATATGCCGTAGAAGAAAAAGGGTCACATTTATACTACTGAACAGAGTTCACGATCCATCATCTGCAAAAATTTCCGGCTCTCCAACGTAGGTGCATTTGTACAAAAATCTGAGATCCACTTTTCATGCATCTCAACCTCTTTGTCAAATGTCAAAGCATGGGCAGACACCTGCTGTTCCGCATCCATATCCTGACTCTGTTTATTCTCCCAGTCGTCTTTCTTTTCTTCATTTTTATCCTGATCCGGGTCCATGACTGAACGCAGGATCGCATCACAATCTGCACCAGAACTTAACGCCCCGAGCAGCTCATACTGGTCATGAAAGGTTCTTCCATATCTGTTCCACAGCTCCGCTGCATATTCCTGCAATCCAAAATGATTTGCCAGATAAGTCAGACGGTCAAAATCCTCAAATGACATTGATACTTTCCCTAAAAGCAAATTTCTGTCATCTTCTCCACACAAATACAAAAATGAAAATTCTTCTATTTTTTTCTGCTGCATAATATCTCTCGCTCCCAAATAATGATAGTAGTACTTCTCGCCTCCAGTTAATTATTCCTGTTATTTCCAAATTTTTTACCGCTTTTCAACCGATTCTACCCTTCTCTTTTGACAAAATCAACAGGAAAATTCTGGATAATCGTATAGCGATTGATTTTTGCAAAAGAAAAAGTATATACAAAAAAGCGAAAACAACAGCAGGTAAAAGTTCTCAGACACCAACCTCTTCCTGCAATGCCCTGATTGCTGCAACGGTCCGCTCATAATCTGATGCAACATGAGCAGCCAGTTCATCTACGCGGTCGCCCCATCCGTCGCGCAGCTCGTCCGTAAGCTGGCTGCTCGACTCATACAGTTTTGTAAAATTTAAATTCTGCGATACCCCCTTAAGGGTATGTGCTGCCCGGAATGCCTCCTCATGATTTTTGTTTTCCAGGGACTGACAAAGCAGCGCATAGCTTCCATCGTTTAAAAACTTCAATACAAATTTCTGCACCAGCCTTTCACTGCGCAGCCGCGCGACTACCCCCTCATAGTCTCCTCCAAACTCTGCATAACATGATTGTAAACTCATCCTATCCCTCCTCCATACATTCTGAAAACTTTCACCAAGTGTCCACATTATAACACACTTCTTTTTTTGAAACAATACTGTCCTTGTCTGACAGACGTATGCTGTGTACAACAAAGAAACAGCATCTGGCCGGCATGCATTTACAGCCGCACCGCAGATACTGTTTCTGACCTATTTACTCTGTTTTCCAACCGCTTTGCGGACTGCTTCCTATCTACAATGTCCGCCGCAGTGCTTGCAGTCTCCTCCGCACTGCAACGATTTTCCTGCTTTTTTATCCTTAACCATACTACGGGCAGCTAATACAATTATGCCTGCCAGAACAAATAAAACAACTCCTGTCCCCATCTGTTTCCTCCTGTCACTTTACTGATTATGCCAATCCTTTTACTGTTGTCTTCCACGTTTTATTTTCCTGGTACGGACGGAACAGCAGAAACAGAAAGCCAATGACAAACAAAATTGCTGCTGCTGTTCCCAGGCCAAAGCCTCCCCCCATAAAAAGCAAGCCGAGCTGATAAATACAAAGGGATACAATATAAGCCAATCCGCACTGATAGCCAATTGCAAACCAGAACCATTTTGCATTGTTCATTTCACGTTTGATCGCTCCCATGGCTGCAAAACACGGTGCACACAACAGGTTAAAAATCAAAAACGAGTATGCGCCGAGCGCTGTCATGCCTGCGCCGACTGCTGTCAGCAAATCCGGAGTATCCTCTGCAACCTCACCTGAAATATTATAGAGAATTCCAAAGGTCGTCACCACATTTTCTTTTGCAATCAGGCCTGTAATGGCTGCCACGGCAGACTTCCAGTCTCCCCAGCCAAGCGGTGCGAACAGCGGTGCAAGAACCGATCCTATCCGGGCAAGAATGCTGTACTCAAGCTCTTCTGCCTCCAGCATACCAAACGTTCCTTCCACCCATCCAAAGCCCTGCAGGAACCATAAAATAATTGCAGAAAACAGAATCACCGTACCTGCCTTTTTGATAAATGACCATCCGCGTTCCCACATACTTCTCAGTACATTTCCGGCTGTTGGCATATGGTATGCCGGAAGCTCCATGACAAAGGGCGCCGGTTCGCCCGCAAACATCCTTGTCTTCTTCAAAATAATGCCTGAGCAGACGATCGCTGCAACTCCCACAAAGTATGCGCTGAACGCTACCCACGCAGAGCCCTCAAACAATGCCCCTGCAATCAGTCCGATGATTGGAAGCTTTGCACCGCACGGAATGAAGGTCGTTGTCATAATTGTCATCTTCCGGTCTCTGTCATTTTCAATTGTTCTCGATGCCATTACTCCCGGAACGCCGCATCCCATACCGATCATCATCGGGATGAAGGACTTTCCGGAAAGCCCGAATTTCCGGAAAATCCGGTCCATGATAAAGGCCACTCTTGCCATATACCCGCACGCTTCCAGAAAAGCAAGCATCAGAAACAGCACGAGCATCTGCGGAACAAAACCAAGAACAGCTCCCACTCCGGCCACAATACCGTCAACGATCAGTCCCTGCAGCCACGGAGCACAGTTGATACTTTCCAAAAAACCGGAAACCGCCGGCGGAACGATCTCGCCAAACAGCACATCATTCGTCCAGTCCGTTGCAAATCCTCCCACCGTTGATATGGCGATATAATAAACCAGCCACATAACTGCTGCAAAAAACGGCAGCGCCAGCCACCGGTTTGTGACAATCCGGTCAATTTTATCAGAAGCCGTCAGTCTCTGCCCGCCAGCCTTCTTACAGCATTCTCCGATTATGGATGATATGTATACATAGCGTTCATTTGTAATAATACTTTCCGTGTCATCGTCAAATTTATGTTCCAGCCTTTTGATTTCTGAATCAACATCCGGAACTGTTCTCATCATTGAGGCAATTTTTCCATCCTTCTCCAGAAGCTTAATTGCAAAAAACCGTCTCTGTTCCGGCGAAACACTCCCATCAAGTTTTTGCTCTACTCCGGCAATGGCACGCTCTACCTCCGGCGCAAATTCATGCACAGGGGCCGACGCGCTCCTTCT
>CAOJHI010000205.1 GCA_948436005.1 uncultured Lachnospiraceae bacterium | reverse complement strand
GAATCTTCAGAGGAAAAACTGGTGGCCAGGGCGCTTCTTCCGCCGGAGATCATGGAGGGAAGCCGTCTGCGCTATGAGTGTCTTTCGTATGAGATGGTTCGCTGAACATGGGTCTGATACTTTCTTGACAATCTATGGGGCCGGCGGTATAGTGGAACAGGAGAAAATACAGCTCATTTGAGGAGAAAAAAATGGATAACAAAAGAAAAGCCATTCTGGTAGTCAGTTTCGGAACAAGTTATCCGGAAACGCGAAAAAAGACGATCGATCAGATTGAAAAAGAGATCAGCAGCGCATTTCCGGAATATGACCTGTATCGTGCATGGACGAGCGGTATGATACGAAAGAAGCTGCAGAAAAGAGATGGTATTTTTATTGCAGATGTGCGGGGTGCAATGGAGCAGATGAAGGCAGACGGTATTACGGACGTGATTGTTCAGCCGACGCATGTGTTAAATGGGATTGAGAATGATCTGATGCTGGAGACTGTGCAGGCTTATGAGAAGCAGTTTGCGCACATCGCAGTGGGCAGGCCCCTGCTGAGTTCACAGGAGGATCATGACCGTGTGGTGGAAGCCGTGATCGGGGAACTCTGTCCTTCTTCTGATGAGGCGCTTGTATTGATGGGGCATGGAACTGAGCATTTTGCGAATTCTGTGTATGCAGCGCTTGATTATCAGTTTAAAGATACCGGATACCGCAATGTTTTCATGGGAACCGTGGAAGCTTATCCGACGTTTGAGTCTCTATTGAGGCAGGTGAAAGAACTGAAACCAGAGAGGGTAATTCTGGCGCCTTTTATGATTGTTGCTGGAGATCATGCGACAAATGATCTGTCCGGTGAGGAGCCTGATTCCTGGAAGAGCCGATTCGAGGAGGCGGGGTTTTCCGTGCGTTGTATTTTGAAAGGGCTGGGAGAGTATCCTGCTGTGCGGAATATTTTCCTGGATCACGTTTCAGCAGCAGTGTCGGAGCTGGAAGAACGTACGAAGCAGAGTCAGGATACAAAGAAGTGCAGTTTGGAAATATAAAATAAGGTTACATTGCAGGACAATGCAGAAATACAGAAATGTGGAATCATATGGACGAAGTATGAAAATACAGCTGCAGGAAAAGGAGCAGATTTCGCGATATTATGGCAATACAGATGATAGGAATCGACCACAGCGTTGCTGAGATTGATATCAGGACAATTTTTTCATTTACAAAGAAAAGTACAGAAGAAGCACTCATATGTCTGAAGCAGGTAAAAGGCATTGAGGGCTGTGTTTTATTGTCTACGTGTAACCGGATGGAGCTTTGGCTTTCAACCAGTGAAGCATATGATTCGAATATTTATGAACTGCTCTGTGAGATTCGCAAGGTGGATCCGGAGCAGTACAGACAGTACTTTACATACCGGCAGGAGAAGGAGGCGGTGCATCATCTGTTCCGCCTTGCGGGCGGATTGGAGTCGCGGATTCTGGGAGAGGATCAGATCATTACACAGGTAAAAGATGCGCTGCGTTTGGCCAGGGAACATTTTGCGGCGGATCATGTGTTGGAAACACTGTTCCGGCAGGCTGTGACTGTTGCAAAAAAGGTGAAAACAGGCATTGCACTGTCTGCATCCGATCAGTCTGTGGTACATATTGCAATCCGGAATCTGAAGGAAAACGGCCATGAGTTTCAAGGAAAGACCTGTATGGTGATTGGCAATGGCGTGATGGGAAAACTGGCGGCAGAACAGCTGCGTCTTCAGGGAGCAGAGGTTACAGTGACGGTGCGGCAGTACCGAAGCGGTGTCGTAGAAATACCGGCAAAATGCAGCCGGATTGACTATGGGCGCAGAATGGAGCTTTTTGGGGCATGTGATTATGTAGTGAGCGCTACGGTCAGCCCGAATTATACACTGACCCGGGAGCTGGTGGAAGCAGCCGTACGAAAGCCCGTGGTCCTGATTGATCTGGCAGTTCCCAGGGATATTGATCCGCAGGTTCAGAAAATACCGGGTGTGACGCTTTTTGATATTGACTGTTTTCGGGAGGAAGCCAGAAGCGAGGAACAGAAAGCAGCGATTCACGCAGCTGAGGAATGCTTTGCAGAGCAGATGGAAGAATTTTATATGTGGTATGGCTGTGTGGATGTGATGCCGAAAATTCAGAAGATTAAAGAAAAGGCAGCTGTGGATCTGGAGCTGCGGCTTACGAGAGAGCTTCGGGAGCTTCCGGTGAGAGAAAGTGTGCGCAGACAGCTCTGCCGGGATATTGAGGCAGCAGCGCAGAGGGCAATGAACAAGCTGCTGTTCGGACTGCGGGACGGAACAACAAAAGAGACGTTTCGGGAGTCTCTGGATTGTCTGGAAAAGCTTTATAAATAAGTGCTGATATTGAAGGATGAATGAAATGAGAGATAAGGTTGTAATTGGAAGCCGTGAAAGTGTTCTGGCTGTTGTGCAGGCAGAGCAGGTGCGGGATTACATAAAGGAGCGCCATCCGGAGCTTACGGTAGAGATTCTGACAATGAAGACAACCGGAGATAAGATACTGGACCGGCCTTTGGAGAAGATTGGCGGAAAAGGATTGTTTGTAAAAGAGCTGGACTGCGGACTTCTGGATGGAAGAACCGATCTTTCCGTGCACAGTCTGAAAGATGTGCCGATGGAGCTTTCAGGGGAGCTTCCGCTTGTCGCTTTTTCAAAAAGGGAGGATCCGCGGGATGTTCTGGTACTTCCGGAGGGGAAGACAGAGATTGATTTTACAAAACCAATCGGATGCTCGAGCAGACGAAGGATGATTCAGTTTCAGAGATTATATCCTCAGGCGAAGTTTGCGACGATTCGGGGAAATGTGCAGACCAGGCTGAAAAAACTGGATGAGGGTCAGTATGGCGCAACGCTGCTGGCAGCGGCAGGCTTAAAACGTCTTGGCCTGGAGCAGCGGATCAGCCGCTATTTTTCGACGCAGGAGATGATTCCGGCGGCCGGGCAGGCGATTTTGGCCGTACAGGGACGTGCCGGAGAAGACTATGGCTTTCTTTCAGGCTATACGGATACGGATTCCATGGTATGTGCGGCCGCGGAGCGTGCGTTTGTCCGTGCGCTTGGAGGGAACTGCAGTACACCTGTGGCGGCGTTTGCAGAAGTAAAGGATGGCAGACTCGTATTGTGGGGACTGTTTTTGGATGAGACAAACGGACAGCTGCATGAAGGACAGGAAATCGGAAAACCATGTGAGGCAGAACAAATCGGGGTAAGCCTTGCGCAGCGGTTTCAGAAAGAATCACGGGAGATATTGGAATGAGAAATGATACAGGAAAGGTATGGCTGGTCGGCGCAGGACCGTCTGACCCGGGACTTTTTACCCTGAAAGGGAAAACAGTGCTGGAACAGGCTGATGTGGTGGTATACGATGCCCTGGTCGGGACAGGTGTTTTACATATGATACCGGATACGGCGGAAGCGATTGATGTGGGAAAGCGTTCGAGTCACCACACCATGCCGCAGGAGAAGATAAATGAGCTTCTGGTACAGAAGGCAAGGGAAGGAAAAAGGGTGGTGCGCTTAAAGGGCGGAGATCCTTTTTTGTTTGGCCGCGGAGGAGAGGAGCTCGAGCTGTTGGTAAAAGAGAGGATTCCTTATGAAATTGTGCCCGGGATTCCTTCAGCCATCTCAGTTCCTGCGTATCAGGGGATACCGGTGACACATCGGGATTTCTGTTCTTCTGTACATATTATTACGGGTCACAAAAGGGCAGGGATGCCTTATGACATTGACTTTGAAGCCCTGGTGCGCACCAAAGGAACGCTGGTATTTCTGATGGGAGCTGCAGCACTCGGGGACATCTGCCGCGGACTTCTCGCAGGCGGTATACGGCCGGATTGTCCGGCAGCATTTCTGATGCGTGGAACAACGGCGGGACAGGAGCGGATTACTGCGACTGTAGAGACGCTGGAAGAGGCTGTGCAAAAACATGGAGTGAAAACACCGGCAATCATTGTGGTGGGAGAGGTGTGTGCACTGGCTGATACGTTTGCCTGGTATGAAAAACTTCCTCTTGGAGGGGTACGTGTACTGCTTACCAGGCCAAAAGAGCTGATTAGCGGGACAGCGGCAAAACTGCGGGAACTGGGGGCAGATGTGTTGGAGCTGCCGGCGATCCGCACGGTAAAAACAGATAGAAATGAACGGCTGTACCAGGCATTTGAGAAGCTGGAACAGTATCAGTGGCTGGTATTTACAAGTCCGGCGGGTGTGCGTATCTTTTTTGAAGAGATGGAGCAAAAACAGATGGATGTGCGGCGCTTCGGACAGATCAGGATTGCTGTGATTGGCAGCGGAACAAAGAAAGAACTGGAAAAGCATGGCCTCTATGCAGATCTGATTCCGGAAGTGTTTGATGGTGAACATCTGGGAAAAGCACTTGCAGATGCGGCGGAAGTGGGAGATCAGATTTTGATTCCGAGGGCAGCGGTTGGAAATCCTGAGCTGACAGACGCACTTTGCCGCGCTTTGAAACAGCTGGAAATAGACGATATTCCAACGTATGATACAGAATACGAGACAGATGGCATGACAGATGTAAAAGCAGAGCTGCAAAGCGGCGGTGTGGATTACGTGGTGTTTACGAGTGCATCAACGGTTCGCGGTTTTGCGGCAGCGGCAGATGGCTCAGATTTTGCAGCGGTAAAGGCTGTCTGTATCGGAAAGCAGACGAAAGCCGCAGCAGATGCTTACGGAATGCAGACCTGGATGGCAAAGCAGGCAACGATTGACAGTCTGTTGGAATGTCTGGTGAAAGTGCATCAGGAGCAATAACAGTATCAGAAAATTGTGGCGTACAGGAGGAATAGCAGATGGATATGAGAGTCAGGCCGAGAAGGCTGCGTTACGGAGAAGGACTGCGAAAAATGGTGCGTGAGACGCGCATGGATGCGTCTTCCCTGATTTATCCGATTTTTGTGAAAGAAGGAAGCGGTATTGTGGAGGAAATTCCCACGATGCCGGGTCAGTATCGTTACAGCGTGGATACTATGGGAAAAAAGCTGGAAGAGCTGATGGATGCGGGCGTTTTCAGCGTGATGTTTTTTGGAATTCCGGAATATAAGGATGAGGTCGGAAGCGGAGCTTATGCGGAAGACGGAATTGTGCAAAGAGCTGTAGAAAAAGCGCGCCGGGAATTTCCGGAGCTTTATCTGATCACAGATGTGTGTATGTGCGAGTATACCTCGCACGGACACTGCGGCGTACTCTGTGGGCATGATGTGAACAATGATGAAACGCTGAAGCTTCTGGCAAAAACCGCATTGTCGCATGTGCAGGCAGGGGCTGATATGGTGGCTCCGTCGGACATGATGGATGGCCGTGTGGCGGCGATTCGCGATATGCTGGATGCCAATGGCTATGTAAATACGCCGATTATGTCTTATGCAGTGAAATATGCTTCTGCTTTTTACGGGCCATTCCGTGATGCGGCAGGTTCAGCCCCTGCATTCGGAGACCGTAAAAGTTATCAGATGGATTACCATAACAGCCGTGAGGGGATTAAGGAAGCCCTGCTTGACGTGCAGGAGGGCGCTGATATTATTATGGTAAAACCTGCCATGTCATATCTTGATATGGTGGCAAAAATCAAGCGTGAGGTGCATGTTCCGGTGGCGGCCTACAGCGTCAGCGGAGAGTATGCAATGATCAAAGCCGGGGCAAAGCTCGGGTATATTGACGAAGAGAAGATTATCTGCGAGACAGCGGCAAGCGCATTCCGTGCGGGCTGCGATATCTATCTGACATATTATGCGCAGGAAATTGCACGGTATATACAGGAAGGCAGAATCGGATAACAAAGTTATAGCATATGGTTTTGAAAAGAAAACTGGAGTTTAATCGGTAAAAGGAGAAGAGAATGACAAAGTCGGAAGCAATATTTGAGCGGGCCTGCAAGGTGATTCCGGGAGGAGTGAACAGTCCGGTGCGTGCATTCGGGTCAATTGG
>CAOJHI010000204.1 GCA_948436005.1 uncultured Lachnospiraceae bacterium | reverse complement strand
TGTAACAGATTGATTAACAACAACTCTTGTTCTTTCAATAACTTTTGATTCACCTTCTTTTAATAATTCAATAGGTTTTGATTCCCAAGAAGAAATTCGCCCAGAGCCTAAAAAGTCATCCAACATAAACAAATGATTATCTGGATTTCCTGTACTTAACAAACTTCTATGCTTTGATAAAATATCATAAACCCGCCCCAAATAGACCTTCGTTTGCTGGTTTGGAACGTTACGTGCCCCCGCAATAGTCGACCAGCCACAGTGAGTCAGTACTACCATTTGAATCTTTGGAACATTCATATCATTATCCAAAAGATATTTTCTGAACTCACTTTGCGGATTTGTCAACGTACTAATGAGCAGCTCTAATGATTTAATTGACTGCTGATCTGTTCTAACTGGAATTACAAGAGCATCGGCCGCATACCATGCTAATTGCGTAGCACCAGCAAAAAACGGAGACGTATCAATAATACATTTATTCAACGAATTTTGTTCTAACTCTCTGTTAATTTCTGTTCTTAAAGAATATAAAATGCTGTTTAAAGCTTGTTCCCGTTGTGGTGACTGAAGGCCTGATGTCTGATTGATAGCTGTATTCAACTGAGAAGGCAATAGATACAATTCATCTGAAGATGGTATATAATAATTATTCTTATCAGCGAAATACTCGTTTGTAGCTCCGATATACGCTGCTACCCTTGTGGCCTTTCCCAACCCTGGAACCAGATAAGGTAAAATCATATCTCTTACATTTGTCTGATTTCCAGAATAATAGTTTTTATCATAAAAAAACGACAGATTTCCTTGAGGACAAGTATCAACTACTAATTAATCATCAGTCAAATAACTTAAATTAAAAGAAAGAGTTGTCTTTCCAATTCCGCCCCTTAAGTTACACATTGCATACGTTTTAAATTTCGGTAATTCTTCTATATTTTCTGCTTCACCTTGCGCAATATCATATTGTCTGGAAATAATATCTGTTATCGCCATATTTACCTCCCATTAGTTTTCCCATTTTGATTGCATTTTGTAAATCTAATTTTATTATATGTTCCTTTTTCTTAAAATACAATACTTATCTTCAAAAAACTACAACCATATGCATTTAATTTAATTAAAAAATGACTAATGCTGCCGCAAACTTCCCTTTAGAAAGATGATACAACATCAGCCATGATTATTTGATGAAATATATTGTCACTTATCTCAAATACTTATGATTCGCAAAATGTAACATGAAAGAATTACAGGCTCGCCGTTTTGAAAACCGGGGTGTAGCCGTGTTCTTCCAGGGTTTTGATGATCTTGTTTTTGTGGTCTGTTCCGAAGGCCTCCATTGTGATCGTGAGCTCTACTGCTGCGTTTCGGTTGGTGCTCACAAACTGGTTGTGGTCAATCCGGATGACATTTCCCTGCTGCTCTGCAATGATGGAGGCTACGCGGACAAGCTCGCCGGGACGGTCCGGAAGCAGGACGGACACGGTAAAAATACGGTCTCTCTGGATCAGGCCGTGCTGTACGACAGAGGACATGGTGATCACGTCCATGTTTCCGCCGCTCAGAACAGAGACGATCTTTTTGTTTTTGACATTCAGATGTTTCAGGGCTGCTACGGTGAGCAAACCGGAATTTTCTACGATCATTTTGTGGTTTTCCACCATGTCGAGGAAAGCAACGATCAGCTCATCGTCACTGACTGTGATAATGTCATCTATATTTTTCTGAATATACGGGAAGATGTTGGCGCCCGGAGTCTTTACTGCTGTTCCGTCAGCGA
Source organism: uncultured Lachnospiraceae bacterium (assembly GCA_948436005.1). Taxonomy (GTDB): domain Bacteria; phylum Bacillota; class Clostridia; order Lachnospirales; family Lachnospiraceae; genus Choladousia. Next base: position 4,195 of record CAOJHI010000204.1, on the reverse strand, counting down.
TTGTATTGGCGCTCGGAAGCGTTACAACATGGCCGGCGGCCAGGGACTCTCTCATGCAGGCTGCCCCTTCCGGCTCCACACCGATTACTTTGATTTTCGGATTCAGAAGTTTGGCCAGCGTCGATACGCCGGTGGCGAGGCCTCCTCCTCCAATTGGGACCAGAATGTAATCGACAAGGGGAAGCTCCTTGACAATCTCCATCGCAATCGTTCCCTGTCCGGTCGCTACAGCCGGGTCGTCGAACGGATGGATAAAGGTATAGCCGTTTTCCTCTGCCAGCTTGTAAGCGTGCTCGCACGCCTCATCATACACGTCTCCGTGAAGAACCACTTCTGCACCGTAACCTTTTGTACGGTTGACCTTGATCAGCGGAGTCGTCTCCGGCATCACGATTACTGCCTTGCAGCCGTATGCTTTCGCAGCATATGCCACACCCTGCGCATGGTTTCCGGCAGAAGCTGTAATGAGGCCCTTCGCCCGCTCCTCTTCTGACAGCGTGCTGATTTTATAGTACGCCCCGCGGATTTTGTAGGCTCCTGTCACCTGCATATTTTCTGCTTTCAGGAACACTTTATTTCCTGTCTGTACACTGAAATGTTCACTGTAGATCAGTTTTGTTTCCTGTGCCACTTTTCTTACACATTCGGAGGCTTCCTCAAATGCCTCCAACGTCAGCATCTCCATCTCGTTTTTCCTTCCTGCCCCTTTTCAGGCACAAATCACAAAATATTTTATTCTTTTACATCAAACAATGCGTTCACAAACTGATCTGCATTAAATTTCTGCAGATCGTCAATTGTTTCACCGACACCAATATATTTTACCGGAATCCCAAGCTCTGCGTGGATTGCCACTGCAATACCGCCCTTGGCCGTCCCATCCAGCTTTGTAAGGATAATACCCGTAATATCCGCCACTTCCTTAAACTCTCTTGCCTGAGCCAGCGCGTTCTGTCCCGTTGTTCCGTCCAGAACAACAAGGGTCTCACGAAATGCTTCCGGATATTCCCGCTCAATAATGCGGTTGATCTTTCCAAGCTCATTCATCAGATTCTTTTTATTGTGAAGGCGGCCTGCTGTATCGCAAAGCAGAACGTCAGCGTTTCTCGCTTTGGCAGATGCAATCGCATCATAAACAACAGAGGCAGGGTCAGACCCTTCCTGTCCGCTGATGATATCCACATTTGCACGGTGCGCCCATTCGGTCAGCTGCTCTCCCGCAGCAGCACGAAATGTATCAGCCGCAGCCAGGACCACTTTTTTGCCCTGGTCTTTCAATTTTCCTGCCAGTTTTCCAACGCTTGTCGTCTTTCCGACACCGTTCACGCCGATCACAAGAACCACAGACCTGCGGTTTTCGAACTCATACGCAGTCTCTCCGACATCCATCTGGTTCTTGATGCTGTTGATCAGGAGCTGTTTGCATTCTGACGGCTCCTTGATATTTCGCGCCTTCACCTGCGCCTTTAAATCCTCTATAATGGATGTCGTGGCATTGATTCCGATATCACCCATCACAAGAATTTCCTCGATCTCATCATAAAAGTCGTCATCAATACTGGAAAAACCGTTAAAAATCGCGTCAATTCCTGAAACGATATTGTCTCTTGTCTTTGCCAGCCCAGCTACGAGACGTTTAAAAAACCCTTTCTTTTCTTCCATGTCATCACACTCCATTTGGGTTATTCATCAAGATCATTTTCTATAAGATTAACAGATACCAGGGCAGACACACCTTTTTCCTGCATCGTAATTCCATACAGACGGTCAGCTGCTGACATCGTGCCTCTTCTATGTGTTATAATAATAAACTGAGTATTTTTTGTCAACTTGTGCAGGTATCCGGCATACCGGTCTACGTTACTTTCATCCAATGCAGCTTCGATCTCATCGAGCAGACAAAAGGGCGACGGTTTCAGATTCTGAATTGCAAACAGAAGTGCGATCGCGGTCAGCGATTTTTCTCCTCCTGACATCTGCATCATGTTCTGAAGCTTTTTGCCGGGCGGCTGTGCGATGATACGGATACCTGCGTCCAGGATATCCTCATCCTCAACAAGCTCCAGTTCGCCTTTTCCTCCTCCGAAAAGCTGCTTAAACGCTTTGTCAAACTCAGTCTGAATGCGGGCAAACTGCTCCCGGAACTGAATACGCATTCCATTGTCGAGCTCTTCAATGATCTTTAAAAGCGCTTCTTCTGCCTTTTGCAGATCTTCATGCTGTGCTGATAAAAACGTATGACGCTCAGACAACTCCTTATAATCCTCAATTGCGTTGACGTTAACACTGCCAAGACTTTTGATTTCGCTTTTCAAAACAGAGATACTTTTCTTGAGGCACGCTGCATTTCCCGCTTCCTCATCCCGAAGCTCCGCAGCGGAACTGAATGTGAGCCCATACTCCTCCCACATATAATTTACCAGGTGGTCCTTTTGCTCCCCCATCTTTTCAAGCTGTGCATTTAAGCGGAACTGCTCTTTATCCAGAAGGCTCATGCGCTCCGAAAGCTCTTCACGGTTTGCAAAAAACTTTTTATGCACTGCGTTCTTCTCTTCTTTTTCTTTCGTAAAAGCTGCAATCTCCTCTGAAAGCTTCTGCTCCAGATCACCGGACTGTGACAGGGTCTCCCGGATTGCCGCAATCTGCGCCTCTTTTTCTGCAACGCTCCCTGCCGCATTCCCGATTTCTTCCTCAAACTGGTGTCTGTCAGATAAAAGCTGTTCCTTCTCCTGGTCAATTCTGGCAAGATTCTGCCGGATAAACTCTGTTTTCTGTGTAAGCGCAGACAGCTCCAGATGAATTTTTTCCGTGCCGGAAAGCATGAGGGCCTCTTCTTCCCGTTTGCCTTCCAGTTTCTGTTGTGCCTGCAAAATATGCTCCTGCGTTTCCTGTTCTGCCTGCTGTGAACGCGAAAGCTCGTCCTGCTCTTGGGCCTGATTCTCTTTAATTTCCCGAATCTGCAGCTCAATCTCACTGGTCTCTGTATGAATCCTCCGATAGCCCTGATCCGTACTTCCGGTCTTTTCATTCAGCTCTTCCAGCTTCAGTCTGGCGGTATTCTGTGCCAGATATTCTTTCTGAAGCTCATCCTTCAGCCTTACCAGCTCATCCCTCATACGGTTGCGGCTCAGACGGCACGTATCAATCTGCTGCTGCAATTCCAGCAGCCCCTCTTTTCTTTTCTGTACCTGTTTCTCCAGATCTTCAATCTCTCTGCGGCGTCCGAGAAGATTACTGGAATTGCGGAATGCTCCACCGCTCATGGAACCGCCCGGACTCAAAAGTTCTCCGTCCGTTGTCACAATCCGCAGGGAATGGCGGTATTTGCGCGCCAGTGCAATCGCCTGATCTACCTGATCTACCACCACTGTTTTCCCAAGAAGGAACTGTATCAGCTCTGTATACTTTTCTCCGGCCTTTACAAGGCCGCTCGCGAGGCCAATCACACCGGGCTCTTTTAATGCCTGCGGCGTTGAAAAACCGCCTTTTCCACTGATCCCGGATAACGGCAAAAAGGTCGCACGTCCAAATTTGTTGCGTTTCAGAAATTCAATCTGATGTTTGGCGGTCTCTTCCGTGTCTGTAACAATGTTCTGAATACTGCCCCCAAGCGCAGTCTCAATCGCTACCTCGTACGATTTTTCCACTTTGATAATATCAGCTACTACGCCAAGAATGCCGGGATTTCGCTCCTTTTGCTCCATCACACGACGGATACTGTTTCCATAGCCGTCATACCGCTCTGCAATATTTTTCAGTGATTCCAGGCGAGAGGCTTCCCTGTGATATTCGGTCTGCTCGATCTCCATACAGCGATTGTATTCTGATAGCTCCTGCTGTGTATCAGCCAGCGTTTCATTCATTTCCTCGCTTTTGGAGGTAAGCTCTGCAATACGCCCGCTTACTGTATCATACTCTCTTTGTATCTCAGCGCCTGCCGCCTCATGCTCTGCTTTCTCGCTTTTGAGCTTTAATGCCTCCTGTGAAAGCTGTGCCCTGCGAATCTGCGCCTGTTCCAGCATCGCGCTATATCGCTGCATCCTTCCCTTCAGCGTCGCCCTCTGATTCAAAAGCGTGATAATACTGCTCTTGCCGCTCTCAATTGTCTCTTCCAGCTGTGCGATTTCATTTTTCACCGCATCTGCCTGGGCTGCTGCTTCTGTCTTGGCTGCTTCTGTCTCTGCCGGCTTGGAGC
>CAOJHI010000203.1 GCA_948436005.1 uncultured Lachnospiraceae bacterium | reverse complement strand
CACCAGCCCCTTTTAAGGCAGAAATCTCAATCACCTCGCACCCAAGTTTCTGGCTCAGCTTTGCAACAGAGATCGTATCTCCGTTTTTCTTCACAAGGTCCATCATATTGACTGCCATCAGAACCGGTATACCAAGTTCCATTACCTGTGTGGACAGATACAGGTTCCGCTCAATATTAGTGCCGTCCACAATATTGATAATCGCATCCGGCCGCTCATGAATCAGATAATTTCTCGCAACAACTTCCTCCAGTGTATACGGGGAAAGAGAATAAATACCAGGAAGATCTATGATCGTCACATCCCTGTGTCCCTTCAGCCTTCCTTCTTTTTTCTCAACAGTCACTCCGGGCCAGTTTCCCACAAACTGGTTGGAACCGGTCAGTGCATTAAACAGCGTTGTCTTCCCACAGTTCGGATTTCCTGCAAGCGCAATTTTCATTGACATTTCCTACTCCTTTTCACCTGACAGTGTGATTTGTTTTCTCTATCTTTTATTTTCTTTAACTATCTAACATTAGTTTTAACTAACTAATATTCAAAAAAATAACGGAACATGCCCTACTCCACCTGTATCATACCTGCATCTGCCTTCCGAAGCGACAGCTCATAGCCTCTTACCGTCACTTCCACCGGATCGCCAAGCGGTGCAACCTTCCGTACAAAAACTTCTACACCTTTCGTAATTCCCATATCCATAATTCTTCGCTTGACTGGTCCATCCCCGGTCAGCTTTGATACCTTTACGGTCTGTCCGCAGGCAACTTCTCTCAATGTTTTCATAATATCCTCCTTATTGCCACTTAAATAATAATCCGGTTTGCCATGTCTTTTCCGATCGCAACACGGGACTCCTTCACATTTACAATCAGATTGCCTCCTGCCTCAGATACAACTGTGACTACCCCGCCGGCCACAAAGCCAAGCTTCTCAAGAAACTGTCTCGTTCCCTCTTTTCCTCCGACTTTTTTGATTATATTAGGCTCTCCCGCCTTTGCCATTGACAGTGGCATTTTCATGACCTCCTTTTACGTGTGAAATATCCAGGTAATTGCGGCATTCTTTTTTAAGTCAGGCATCTCTGCTTTTTATTATGTTTCGCAATTACTTGATTTTCTACTTTTTATTTATTTCATTGGTTAGTATATGCTAACTTTCATTAGAAGTCAAGAACTTTTTTAAGGTTTACCATTTTCAGAGTTTATGGTATACTAACAAAAAAATTCAGAATAATGCGAGGTGTTACTATGATCATCAATGAATCAGCTGAAAATTATCTTGAAACAATTCTTATCCTGAGTCATCGGCTTCCGGTGGTCCGCGCAGTGGATATTTCTGCTGAGCTTGGCTTCAAAAAATCAAGCGTCAGCATTGCCATGAAAAACCTCCGTGAAAAAAATCATATTACAGTCGCAAAGTCAGGCTTTATTACCCTGACGGAATCCGGCCGTGCAATTGCGGAGGAAATCTACGAAAGACACCTGCTGCTCTCCTCCTGGTTGACTGCTCTCGGTGTCGACCCCAACGTGGCTGCTGAAGATGCCTGCAAAATCGAACACGTAATCAGCCGGGAAAGCTTTGAAGCGATCAAAAACCATGTGAATCAAAACTAGATCCTGCCTGTATTTTTTTCCTGCATTTCACATATTTTTAATAAAATGCCTTTCTTGGGAGTTCTCCTGAATGAATCATAACACAAAACTTTTTTCTGCGCAGGCCCCGGAAATCCCTCCCGCTATTTCTGAAGACTACTCAGATATCATTTTCCGGTACCAGCTTGCGCCAGAAACCCTGCTCTCGGAACTGAACCAATTTTCACCGCAAATTGTTGACGCACAATACAGCATCCTGCATGCGCCCCTTTCTGATGAACTTTTTTCAATGGAGCAGATTGGGTATCCCGGAGTGCCAAAGCTTTTTACTTCTATTGATACAGTGAGCCTTGAAACGAGCGGAATTCTGGCTGCACAGAACCAGCCGTTTCTTTCATTATCCGGAAAGGGGGTTCTGATCGGCTTTCTGGATTCGGGAATTGATTATACGCATCCCGCTTTTCGTGCACCGGACGGAAGCACCCGGATTTTACGAATCTGGGACCAGACAATCCAAACCGGGCCTTCCCCGGATGGCCTTATGTACGGTACTGAATATACCAGTGAACAAATTAACCAGGCACTCTTTTCTCCTGACCCATACGAAATTGTACCGCAGCGTGATGAGCTCGGACACGGAACTGCCATGGCCGGGATTGCCTGCGGAAGCCCCGACCCAAGCGCAGACTTTATCGGCGCTGCCCCGCAAAGCAGTATCATTGCCGTCAAACTGAAACCGGCAAAACAGTACCTCAGAAATTATTTCGTCATCCCGGAAGACGCACTCGCCTATCAGGAAACAGACCTGATGCTTGGAGTCCGGTATCTTGTGGACGTTTCCCGGGCATTGCAAATGCCCCTTATTATTTGTATGACACTCGGTTCTAATCAGGGAGGGCATACTGGAAATACCCCTCTTGAAGATGTTCTCACATCTGCGCAGTTCAATACAGGTGTATATGCGGTCAGCGGCACTGGAAATGAAGTCGGCCAGGGTCACCATTATCTTGGAAATGTAAACCGCTCTGAACTCTCCACTGACGTAGAAATCCTAGTTGAAGAGGATAACCCCGGTTTTACTCTGGAGTTTTGGGCTGATGCACCGGAACTTTACAGTATCGGCTTTACTTCTCCTCTTGGCGAAACCATCCAGCCAGTTCAGCCCCGCGGTTTCAACACCTATGAGTTTAACTTTCTTCTGGAATACAGCAAAATTTCCCTCAATTATGCCCTGGTTGAAATGCTCAGCGGCTCCCAAATGGCAATGATGCGTTTTGAAAGACCGACTCCCGGCGTCTGGCGGGTCCGCATTACCAATCTGTCTTATGTAAATGGTACGTTTCACATGTGGCTTCCAATTACCGGCCTTGTCAGCCCTGACATACGGTTTTATACACCAAACACAGATACCACCCTCGTAAATCCCTCGTGTGCTGAGGCAATTATCTCTGTAGGCACGTTTGACGCTTACGCAGGCAGCATGTTCCGCAGCTCAGGGCGCGGCTATACGAGAAACAATCTGCTCAAACCCAGCTTCGTGTCTCCTGGTGTGAATCTCACTGCCCCGCTCTCCAGGCAGGGCACGCCTCCGGGCACAGGAGCAAATACTTCTTCGGAAGCACTGTATGGGACCCGCACCGGCTCCTGTGCAGCGTCCGCTCTCACTGCAGGCGCTACAGCCATGATCGTCCAGAGCGGCCTTCTCCGCGACTTTCCAAGGTATTATACCCCCCGGGAAATTAAAAGCCTTTTCCAGCGGGGTGCCACACGCAGCAACAGCTATACGTACCCCAATCGCGAAATGGGATATGGCCTTATGAATGTTTACGGGATTTTCGAATCCTTCCTGCGGTCCTAACAGATATATCCTGTTCGTCTGACCAAAAAATTTTTTCAAAATTTATTTTTTTCCGTAACACCTTCCTCCTGGAAGCATATGATACATTGTAAATATCAATTTCGGAGGAAAACGAAATGAGTGATTTAACTGCTACGAACTGTGGATGTGGATGTGAAGGAAATAACGGGATTTCTATTTGCACACTGCTTATCCTGCTTGCATTCTGCGGCAATGGTAACGGTGGCTGCGGCTTTGGCGGCAACGGCGGCAACGACTGCTGCTGGATTATCCTTCTGCTCCTGTTCTGCGGCGGCTGCGGCAATGGCAGCTTCCTTGGAAACGGCGGCAACTGCGGCGGTGGCTGCGGATGCTAATGGATTCTCATCCATTTTGAAAAGGCGGGGCTTCGGCCCCGCTTTCTCATGTCAGAAAAATCTTTTGTTGCCGCTATTTCCTCCCGTTTTCTGATTCATTCCCTGATTCGTTCTCTGTTCTGCTTTTCCTTTCATCCCTTCCTTCCCAGCTGCATCCTGTTGTGTACTCCTTTTTCTCAGACAGTCTTCATCAATCTCATAGAAAGCATTTCCTTCTATTACTGTATGAAATCCCATCTCTGCCATCCTCCATCTTTGCTTCCTTACTTTGATATACCAGAACCCCTTGAGCAGAAATCCTGGTACCATATCATATTCCCATAATCATATTTCCGCCCCACCCCACATAAACTATCAAAAAAGATTCCGGAGCCATTTCATGCAGACCCCCCTCGACCAAATTGCAAACCAGAATCATCTTCACCTGATAAAAGCCTTCCTCCCCTATGTCGCTTCAGGAAACCAGCGTACGCTTTCCATCCTTATCAAAATGATGGAAATTCAGAACGTGATATCATTCTATCAGAAAAATACGTCTGTCGTCACTGCATGCAGCGCTTCCTCCGAATCTCCTGATCTGCTGGATATTCTGAACGACATCCGCAACTACTGTGAAGAAAAAGAACAGGCTCTTCTGGATCAATGGATTCAGATTCTCTCTGTTATGGAACTCTCCTCCATTTTCTCTCAGTCCTCTGACAACGGTATGGCCGATTTTCCTCTGAACCTCTTCAATGGGAATTTCGACAGAAATTTTAACGAAACTGTCGGGGATTACGATCTCCCGCCTCAGGATACGCACAATCTGCCTGATAACCCATAAAATAGAATAAGACTGTCTTTTACATATCTATAAATGTAAAGCAATCTATTGCAAATATTTTTAATAGAAAGGATTGAACATGATATGAGTGATAATTCCTGGATGCAAAATCCCGCGCTTGGCGGAATTGACCCGAGCAAACTGCAAATGCTGCTTTCCATGGCAGAGCAGGCAAAAGGAAAAAATCCAACTGAACTGCTTCCTTTTTTGATGTCTGCCTCCACACAGTCCAAAGAAAACAATATGTCGTTTGATTCTGCGGAAACAGATGCAATTATTGAAGTAATGAAGATCGGTAAATCAAAAGAAGAGATACAGAGAATTGACAAAATCTGTGCCATTATGAAGCAAATGAAACGCAGGTAGATCCTGCAAGCTAAAATGTAATAAATGAGATACAGATAGGTCCAGTAAAAAAATTCTTGAAAGACTGCATGAAAACTCCATATAAAAATACATATCCAAAAGTGCTTTTTGCGGAAGCTCCTACGCAAAACCTTCCTGCAAAAAGCACCTGAAAATTTTAATTCTTTGCTGACTCAGTCAGCATCTCTAAAAGCAGAGCCACTGCACGGCCTGCCGCCTGCTCACGAATCTCCTGACGGCTGCCCCTGAAATGATGTTCTTCCACTTCCAACACGCCACAGCAGAGACAACCAATATAAACGAGCCCTACCGGCTCCCCATTCCCGGACTCCGGGCCTGCATAACCTGTGACTGAAACGCAGCAATCTGCCGAAGCTGCCTTTGCCCCGCCTTCTGCCATCTCGCGCGCCGTCTGTGCACTCACTGCGGTATACTGCTCCAGCGTCTCCTGACGGACACCCACAAGCTCGTGTTTTGCCTGGTCGCAGTACGTCACAAAGCCTCTTTGAAACACTTCCGAGCTCCCGGGAACCGAAGTAACCGCAGCTGCAACCATTCCGCCGGTACAGGACTCTACTGTAGTCATCTGTAACTGCCGCCGCCGCAAAGTCTCTACCAGTTTTGTCTCACATCTGTCCATCCATCACACTCCAGTTCTTGTGCAGATAGTCGATGAGTGAAATCACAGTAAGCGCTACAGAAATCCATACTGCCACCTCTGCAATCGTATCAAAAACCCCGCCCAGGTCCAGAATCAGCAGAATCACCATAAGCATCTGGAACACGGTCTTAAATTTTCCCCAGTAACTTGCCGCAATCACGGTTCCCTTGTCAGATGCCACCAGCCGAAAACCGCTGATGATAAACTCACGCCCGATAATAATAATCACAATCCATGCCGCAAGAGCGTCATTCTCCACAAGACAGATCATCGCAGAGCAGACAAGAAGCTTATCAGCAATGGGATCCATAAATTTCCCAAAATCAGTCA
>CAOJHI010000202.1 GCA_948436005.1 uncultured Lachnospiraceae bacterium | reverse complement strand
CGAGACCAGGAGCGGTTGAGGAAGTAGTAAATGGTAATGGATCAGAGCCATTAAAGCCTGAATGGAATGATGATGTATATACGTTCCGTGGTGTTGCAGAGTATGATCCGGAAGGCTATGTGTATACCTATCGGGTAGAAGAAACAAAGGTAAGAGGTTACGAAGAACCAGTCTATAGTGAAAACAACAGGTTTGATATCACAAACGTGCTTGCTGATTCGCAGGATAGACAGATAAGCGGAACAAAGACCTGGATTGATGGTGGACGGGAACATAATACCGGTTCTGAGGTAAAATTGACGCTGTATCGTAAAACACAGAATACAGAATGGACAGCTGTTCCGGATGCGCAGGTAGTCTGGGGAAGCGGTTCTGCTGACAAGACATATACGTTCAGAGGCCTTGACTGGTATGATGAAAAGGGTTATGCATATGAGTACTCCGTGGAAGAGGTGGAGATAGAAGGCTACACATCAGTAAAGAATGGAACTGACTTTACCAATGCAATTATACAGGAGTTTGTATCTGTGGAGGGTACAAAGGAATGGGAAGCTCCGGAGGGCTCAGTGCATCCAGACATTACAATCAACCTACTTCGTGATGGTAGTGTAATTGATTTTGTAACGTTAAAAAATGGTACAGAAACGTATCTTTTCCCAAATCTTCCGAAGTATGCAGTAGGAACGATAGAGGGCTATACGGACGACTATGATGGCCATGCGTTTGTTTATACGGTGGAAGAAGTGCCGGTAGAAGGTTATACGGGTACACAGGACGGCAATGATTTTACGAACACGATCGCACAGGACAACAGCGTTGTGGTAAGCGGAACAAAGACCTGGAATATGATTGAGGGTGAAACCTATCCGTCAATTACAGTCAACCTGCTCCGAGATGGAGTGATTGCGGACAGTCAGGTACTGGAAAATGGTGCAACGGAGTATACGTTTGATAACCTTCCGAAGTATGCAGTAGGAACGGTGGACGGCTATACAGGTGCCTACGACGGACATGAATTTGTCTACACGGTAACGGAAAATGACGTACCGGGTTATACAGAAACGCAGAACGGTACAGCGTTGACGAACACCGCAGATACCACTTCAGTAGAGGTAACGAAGAGCTGGCAGGATGGCGAAGGAAATGCGCTGGTTGAAGAGCTCATTCCGGAAGCACTGACGGTAACGCTGCTTCGCGGAGGCGAGGCGTACGGGGAACCGGTTCAGCTGAATGCAGAGAATGGATGGACCCATACCTTTGAAGGACTTCCGACTCATGATGAGACAGGAGCACCGTACAGCTACTCTGTAAGGGAAGAGCAAGTCGAAGGCTTCACAGGAGCAGAGACAGTGCAGGCGGCTTTGAAGACAGCAGAGATCACAGACGGCTATGAGGCAGGGCTTGTCAATGTAAGAAATGATGAAACACCGGTTGAACCGACAAAGACGCATACTGCGCCGAAGGTTCAGGTAGAGGGAACGACCCAGATGGTAGAGGTCGGGGAGACCGTTACCTATGCAATTACGTATTACAACCACAATAATACGGCAGCTGATGTGACGATCACTGATACACTTCCGGCAGGACTGGAATACGTGGAGTCAGATCCGGCAGCAGAGGTTTCCGGCCAGACAGTCACATGGACGTTTGAACAGGTAGCTCCGTTTACAGGCGGTACGGTAAATGTCACAGCAAGAGTGACGCAGGAAGCCCTGACAGCGGCAAATCCGGTTCTGGATAACCGGGCGGAAATCAGCCTGGGTGATGCACAGCAGGAGACGAACACAGACAGCGTAACGGTATATCATCCGGACTGGACGGTTGACAAGACAGTCAGCGGAATGACAGGACAAATCGGTGAGAACGGTGTACAGAGCGCCCGCGTAGGTGATGAACTGATCTACACGGTAACGGTTGCAAACACCGGAAATGTGACCATCACCAAGCCAATTACGGATATCTTTATGGTAGACGGCGAAGAGGCGAATCCGCAGCTGTATCTGTATCAGGCAGAAGGCAGCCAGGGCAATTATGAAAATGGAAACATTACCCTTGCACCGGGCGAGACAGCAATCCTGATATCCGTGTATACGGTAAGCGCAACGGATAACCGACTGGTCAATGCAGTCCGTGCAGGAAGCGAACCGGAAGATCCGGAGAAGCAGGTACCGACTGATGTGGAGGATAATCCGGACTGGACGGTTGAAAAGCAGCTGGTAAATGGAGGAAGCGGAGCAAACGGTGCGTTCGTACTGGGTGAGACAGCGCTGTTTGATATCACGGTAACAAATACAGGAAATACAAAACTCGAAGATCTTACAGTAAGCGAGATTGCAGGAGCCGTATTTACAGAGGATCCGGAAGGCCGTTATACGGTTGATACGCAGACAAATACAGCAGCTGTGACGTTGGAAGAACAGGAAGCTGTTACGATCCGTGCAGAATATACGATCGGGGAAGCTGACCTGAACCGGACAGATCTGGAAAATGTTGCGACAGCAACACTCGGCGACAAAGAAGTTCCGAGCAATCCGGTTCCGTTCATACCGGAGGGACGCAATCCGCGGCTTGAGATTACGAAGACAGTCACCTCCGTACCGGCAGCAGCAGACGGAAGGTATGTGGCAGGAGAAGAAATTACGTATCAGGTAAGGTTACGCAATACAGGAAACCTGACCATGCAGGGGCTGGATGTACTTGATACCCTGACCAGACCGGAAAATAATGGTACCGTAGTACCAGGCGGTTTTGAGGATGTGAAGGTAGCATTTGAAAATGCAGTCCTTGCCCCGAATGAAGAAATAACAGTAACGTATTCTTATATTGTGACAGAGCAGGATCTGGGCGGCGAGCTTATGAATGCGGTTACGGCGACTGGTACGCCTGTAGTACCGAATCCGGACCCGGAAAGACCGGACCCGAACCCGGGAGATGAGGATGAAGTACCGGTTGTTACCGAAGATCCGGCAAACAGCAGCATAGTTGTGACAAAACAGCTTACGGATGCGTTTGACAATCCTGTTACAATAGGCGCAGCAACCTTCTACGTATCATTGTTTGAAGATGAAGCGCTGACAAGACGTGTCGGTGATGTGAGAGCAATCAATTTTGCAGACACACAGGCAACATCCGGCGTAACCTTTGACGGCCTGCAGCGCGGCGTATACTACGTGGCAGAGACGGATGCGCAGGGCAATGTGCTTGGCGCCAATATAGAGCATGAAGGTGGCCTGTTCTCACCGGCCTATGCAAATGGACAGCAGGTTACAATTGCACAGAACGGAGCCAATGCAGAGTTCGGATTTGCCAATCAGTTCCTTGTTCTGCCGAGCGGCTACTATGCATATGTAACGAACCTTGCGATCACCAAGAATGTACGGGACAGCAAGGGAAGAGCACAGAAGTCCGATGAGACCTTCTATGCAGGTGTGTTCCTGGATGAGGCTCATACAAGGCTTGCAACAGAGGATGACGGTGTGAGCCAGAGCATTATTCCGATCAGCATGTCAGGAAATGCAACGGCAACTGTGAATATTGAGGTTGCAAATCCGGTAGAGGGACAGAGAAGCTTCTATATTGCCGAGGTATCCGCAAACGGAACACCGGTGGAGAAGATCTCTAACTTCGCATATGACTGGGAAGTAGAAAATGAAGTGCTTACTTTAGAGAGCGATACAACAGATGCTTCTGTGACGATCACGAACACTGTGGCAGAACAGGATGAAGAGCATACCGACACCGTGATCGAAGATCCGTCTGACAAGACTGAGCAGAACGGACAGAATGTGGAAGGTGCCGGAATGGCGAAGATGAATACAAAGAGCGTGAAGACAGGAGATGAGACACCGATCTTTGGATTCGTACTGCTGCTCACAAGTTCGGCACTGATACTGCTGATTCTTGAGGAAAGACGAAGAAGACACAGATCAGAAGACAATCAGTAAAACAAAATAAGCAAAAAAGACCCGGCCCGCAGGAACCAAGAAAGGAACCTGCGGGCCGGGTTTTGGAATTTTTTGATGTTAATCAGGGCATCCTATAAATATCGCTCAACTTCTTTTTCCGGAATGGCATATTTTTCGGCAATCTGTTTTTTTATGGTATTTTCTGTAAGACCGGCATTTTTCAGAAGATCAACGGCTATTTTTATATTTTCGCCGCGCATCTCTTCCCGGAGTTTATCGCGAACTTCGTCCTGCACTTCGCCGCGCATCTCTTCCCGGAGCTTATCGCGAACTTCATCCTGCACTTCGCCGCGAACCTCTTCGCGGAGTTTATCGCGAACTTCATCCTGTACTTCGCTTCGAACTTCTTGGCGGAGTTTATCGCGAACTTCATCCTGCACTTCGGTCCGAACCTCTTGGCGGAGTTTATTGAGAACTTCTTCACGGACCTGTTCCTGGATTTTTTCGAACAATTGACCATGAACTTCTTTAATTACCTCTTCCCGCAGTTCTTCCTTAGCTTCTTCGCGCTGCACCCTCATATCCATCTCGTAATCATATTCAGCCAGTAACATATTAATCACCTCTTTGCCCTTTCGGTTCAGATAATCGGTCAGGATTCCCTGGTTTGTACATTCTATGACGGTTTTTTTCAGGCCATCCGGTTCGTTTTTATATTTTCTTGCAGTGTCAATGAAGAGGCTGTATTCTTTTAAGACATTGCATTGCTCAAGGAGCGGATGCATTTTTGCTGTGTTAATGTTAATCACACGGACGTCCAGTTCCAATGAGAAACGGGAATCTTTCTGAATGTAGGCATCGGATAATTTCATTGATGTTTCTGCCGGGGCATCGTCTTCGCCATTGTAAAACGTAATAAACTGCGGTGTTGGAACGTAAATCAGCTTTTTACGGTAGCGTTCCTCGGCTGTTATCAAGGATTCGTATTCCCGTCCAATATACATAAGAAAACGCAGTGGCATATTGGGGTTCAGCGTACTTTGATGTTCGCCAAGGATAAAGTGCCGGTTTCCGACAAGAAAGGCAATGTCATTCTTGAAATTTTTAAAAAGAATGTCTTCCAGCCGCAGCTTTTGAATGATCTCCGGGTCTGTGTAAAAAGTACCGTACAGTGCGTTGTACAGAGACAGAAGATTGTTCCGGGCATTTACATCAGAATAAAATAAATCCGTAAACACGGAATCCTTATAGTTTCGGTTGTTTTTTTCCATAAAGGCCTCACTTTCCCTGCCATTGGCAGATTTATCTCAGCTAAACAGGGGCGGTAAGTGCCTGTATTTAGTTTTCTCTTTTGTATTTGAATCCATACGCCGGTTATCTGCTTTTATTCTAACATGTCTGTCAGACAAGTACAAATTAAATATATCGAAACTTTAAATATACAGAAGCTGCAAATGGATTTCAGCATAAAGGGGCCGGGCCTGCACAAAGCAGGAAAGAACCTGCGGGGAATCTGTCGTTTTTCCACGAAAAAAACACGGAACTTCCTTTATTTTCAACGATTCGTAAATTGACAATAGAAGCAGTGGTAGGCTATAATTATACGATACGTGTATTATCGAATTACCAGAAAAGTTCGATAACCGGATTTGTGATGCGTGAGTATACTATTCGGTATAATAGAAACGAACCGATTATATTAAAGGAGGCAGACGATGCTGTACGATAAGGTACCTACCAGTCTGAACTTTGTCGAACGTGAAAAGCAGACGGAAAAGTTCTGGAAAGAGAACAAAATTTTTGAAAAAAGTATGGAACAGCGGGAAGGCTGTGAGACATACACATTTTATGACGGTCCGCCGACCGCGAACGGTAAACCGCATATTGGCCATGTACTGACCCGTGTGATTAAAGATATGATTCCGCGTTACCAGACCATGAAGGGAAAGATCGTTCCGAGAAAGGCCGGATGGGATACGCACGGACTTCCGGTTGAGCTGGAGGTAGAGAAACTGCTCGGCCTTGACGGCAAGGAGCAGATTGAAGAGTACGGCCTGATTCCGTTTATTGATAAATGTAAGGAAAGCGTCTGGAAATACAAGGGCATGTGGGAGGATTTCTCCGGCA
>CAOJHI010000201.1 GCA_948436005.1 uncultured Lachnospiraceae bacterium | reverse complement strand
GGTTCTTTGGAACAGGATGGGATGCCACACGGGAGCGGGTGCAGTGATTTATCCGGATATGCAGCAAAGCTGGACGAGCTTCTGCGAGAACTGAAAGAACAGCTGGAAAAGAAGATCGAGATTCGGCGGGAGATCACGCAGAAGATTGACGCAATGCCGGATGAGACAGAGAGCCTTCTGCTACGGTACCGGTACATACACTTTCTTTCGTTTGAGCAAATTTCTGTAAAGCTTGGATATGGATATAGACATACAACTCGGTTGCACGGAATTGCTCTTCGCAATTTCAATATGTCCTAGAATGTCCTATTGCATCTGTGTTATAGTGTATTCGGGTTAAGTGCGCAAGAGGCTAAATCTTTTTCATAAACCTCCAAGCAGCTGCCGGGTGTCACAGCCGGGCAGCTGATTTACCGAAGCATATCATTAACGGCAGATGTAACGGGTCGCGCCTGTTGTCCATGTTCGACTCATGGTGCTTCGATTTGGTATCGTGCAGCGCGGGCCGAGTCCGCAAACGGCAGTAGTGAAAGCGAGGGCCGTGCAAGGTGCAATCGTTACCAAACGCCGACATAGCTCACTGGATGAGAGCACGAAGAAGGCGCCGATAATAGAACTTCGAGGGCAGGGTTCGATTCCCTGAGTCGGTATATTAGCTCCCCAATACATTTTTTTTTTGAAACGTCCTGTAGAAATACGGGGCGTTTTGTTATGCACAGAAGGAAGGTGAGCCTGGATGACAAAGAAACAAAAAAGATTTGTAGAAGAATATTTGATTGACCTGAATGCCACTCAGGCTGCAATTCGAGCCGGATACAGCCCAGAGACCGCAAAACAGATCGGCAGCGAGAACCTGTCAAAACTTGACATTTCGAATGCAATTGCAAAAGACATGGCGGAACGCAGCAAGCGCACCGGTATCAATGCTGATCGCGTCGTGATCGAGCTGGCAAAGATTGCACTGGTCAATCCCGGGAAGGTGATCAACACCAAGAATGCAACAATCCGGGAGGACGCGACAGAGGAGGATCTAGCTGCAGTTCAGTCTGTGAAAGTCAAAGAGTCTTATTCTGATACCGGGAGAATGACAGAGCGAGAGGTCAGGATGTCTGATAAAGTCAGAGCGCTGGAACTTCTTGGCCGTCATCTTGGGATGTGGAATGATAAACTACAGGTGTCTGGTTTGGAAGATGAGAAATCTAAACTGGACGATCTGATTCAGCAGATGCGTGGTGGCGGATAGTGAGCGATGAAAGGCTATTGTTATCGGATAAGTATAAGGCTTTTCTAAGATGCAATGCTCCGGCAGAATTTCTTGAGGGGACCACAGCAGCGGGTAAAACTACGGTTGGCCTGTTCAAATTCATGCTGAAGGTTGCGGAGTCACCCAAAAAACTGCATATCCTTGCGGCGGATGATACCGGTGCAGCCGAGAAAAACATCATAAACAAAGACCTCGGCATTGTGGATGATTTTGGCAAGCTGGTGGAGTACAGGGGAAACGGCTCTGGCGAGTACAAGATGCCGCATCTGCTTTTCCATGCGCCAGGTGGCGACAAAATTATATTTGTTGTCGGCTATGGGAATAAGCGCAAGTGGAAGGACGCACTCGGCGGGCAGTACGGATGCCTGTACATCGATGAGATCAATACGGCGGATATTGATTTTGTCCGGGAAGCATCGATGCGCTGCGATTATTTGATGGCAACCCTGAATCCGGATGATCCAAATCTGGACGTATACAAAGAATATATTAATTGCAGCAGGCCGCTCCCGGAATGGGAGAAGGAGACGCCGCAGGAAATTAAAGATGAGCTGAAAGAAGAACCAAAAACCGGTTGGGTACATTGGTTCTTTTCTTTTGTTGACAATTTGGGGCTATCGAAAGAAAAACGTGAAAAAATCATCCAGAATACGCCCAAAGGCACGAAAATCTGGAAAAACAAAATACAGGGCTTACGCGGAAAAGCAACCGGGCTGATATTCCCGAACTTTGACCGGAAAAAGCATGTTGTCAGCGCAGCATGGGTAAAGAATCAGATAAAAAGCGGGAAGATCAAATTCAAGAAATTTACTGCTGGCCTGGCTCCTTCGTATTCTTCGAAAACGAAGGACACCATATCGATGTTGTTCCAGGGTATAACAGAGGATAGGAAGCTGATAACGTTATCTGAAAGAGTGTATAGCAACGTGGAGCTGGATCAGCCGCTTGCGCCGTCAGACACGGCAGTTAAATTTGTTGAGTTTCTGGAATGCTGCCGGAAAGAATGGGGATTCGCAAAAGATGTATTTGTAGATTCGGCTGACCAGGCAACAATAACCGAACTCAGGAAATATAAACGTCTGAAAGGCTGCTTGTACAATTTCATCGATTCATACAAAAAGGTTGAAATACTGGACCGTATCAAGTTGCAGCTTGGCTGGATCCAGCAGGGCTGCTATCTGGTCGTAGATACATGTACGGAACATCTTTCAGAGCTCGAAAAGTATAGCTGGGATGATAAAAAGGACAAGCCGGAAGACCGGAACGACCATACGGTCAACGCCCAGCAGTATGCATGGATACCGTACCGGCAAATGATCGGGTTTGAGGAGGAGCAGAAATGAGGTGGACAGAAAAGTTGGGTGAAAGTATAAAACGAGGGATCCGGAGCTGGCTAAATGTAATGCCGGCAAGCCCCTATGCGATACAGATCAATGAGGTTCTTGATTTTGAAGCACACGCGATACGAAACCGGATTTGGTACAGGGGGGATGGGAATGAGCTTGAACAGATGTACCAGCAGGCACCGGAATACGCAGACAAATATAAATTCTGGGCAAGCAAGTGCAGCCCTGGAATGGAGATACGGAAAATACACACCGGACTTCCGGGGCTAATGGTCCGTATTCTTGCCGCGATTGTACTTGCCGATATGAATGACTTTGAGTTTGACAAGGATCAGCAGGCGGTGCTTTGGAAAGAGATCGCAGAAAAAAGCAAGTTTTCGAAGAAGATGGAAAAAGCTCTGAAAGATGTTCTTTTTATTGGAGATGGTGCATTTAAGGTTACGATTGACACATCAATCAGCGAGTATCCGATTTTGGAATGGTATTCGGGAGAACGAATTGAAATTATCCGTAACCGCGACAGGGTAAGCGAGATTATTTTTAAGACACCGTACAAAGAAAACGGTATGCAGTATGTCCTTAATGAGCGATACGGATATGGATACGTTAAAAATGAGTTATACCAGAGTGAGAAACTGGTAGATTTGAAAGTAATCTCTGCAACACAGGGGATTTCAGATTATGAGTTTGACGATCAGGTGATGTTGGCAGTTCCACTGCAGATTTATGAGAGTGCAAAATATGAGGGGCGCGGCGGATCTATCTATGATGGGAAGTTGGACAGCTTTGACGCATTTGACGAGGCCTGGTCCCAGTGGATGGACGCACTCAGGGCAGGGAGAGCAAAAACCTATATTCCGGAATGCCTGGTGCCGCATGACCCGGCAACAGGCCAGCTTGTTAAGCCAAACCCATTCGATAACCGGTACTTTGCTGCGGATGGCGATATGAGGGAAGGACAAAAAAATGAAGTCCACACAGAGCAGCCGGGCATACCGCATGAAAGCTATCTCTCAAGCTATGTTACAGCACTCGATCTTTGTTTGCAGGGAATCATCAGCCCGTCTACACTGGGGATTGATGTAAAAAAACTGGATAATGCAGACGCGCAAAGGGAGAAAGAAAAAACGACGTTATACACCAGAAATGCGATTATCGAAGCTTTACAGGAAACTTTGCCTGAACTGGTGGCGATCTCGATCAATGCCCATAACATTCTTTTAAAACATCCGATTGAGGATGTAAAGGTATGCATTCCGTTCGGAGAATACGCAAACCCGAGCTTTGAAAGCCAGGTGGAAACTGTATCCAAAGGAAAACAAGGAGGAATCATGAGCATCGAGGCGGCAGTAGAAGAACTATACGGGGACAGCAAAGATGAAAAATGGAAAGAGGAAGAAATTGCGCGTCTTAAAGCAGAACAGGGAATTCAAAGCGTAGAGGAGCCCGGCGTACGAATAGAAGCTGGAGATTTTGCAATAGGAGGAATGGAAGATGCAGGTGAAGGTGGCAAACAGAGTCTACCAGATGAGCCGGAAGGAATACCAGGGGCTGCTTCAGGTGGCGAAAGAGCAGGTTCCTAAAGGCGTTTATGCGGTAGAGAAAGGGAGCTATGCAGAACTTTGTAATGATAAATGTAGCAGTAAAACGCAGTTGAAAGCTCTGATAAGATCCTATAAGCTGAACGGATTTAAAGTGCACGTAAACGGGGAATAAGCATTATGCCGAAGATCAACGATGAGTATGATATCGGCGCTGCTTTTCAAGCAATCGAAAATGAGCTGATCTCCTCCATGATCCGGAATATGAAACGCCACAAAGTGGAAGAGGCCGATGAAAACAAGCAGTGGTCTATGTGGCAGGCCGAACAGCTGAAATCACTGGAAAAATACCGGAAAGAAAATCAAGAAAAATATGGGAAACAGTTCCAGAGCATAAACAACCAGATTGAGGGGCTGATACGTTCCGCGCGCGACGAAGGGGACATGCAGCAGGAAATAGCTATCCTGGAAGCTATAAAAAAAGGTTTTCCTGCATCAAGAACAGCAGTAGGCGCATCAGCAGAATTCTTCCATCTGAATGAGAGAAAGCTGGAAGCACTGATTAAAGCAACAACTGATGACATGGAAAAAGCTGAAACTGCTGTGCTCCGGATGGCAAACGATCAATACAGGAAAGTTATCTATAACGCGCAGGTGTACGCGAATAGCGGGGCGGGCACCTACGAAAAAGCTGTTGATATGGCTACGAAGGACTTTATTTCTTCGGGATTAAATTGTGTGGAATATAAAAATGGCGCACGCCATACATTGTCTGATTACGCGGATATGGCGATCAGGACAGCCTGCAAGAGGGCCTATTTACAGGGGGAAGGACAGAAAAGGCAGGAATGGGGAATTGATACCGTGATTGTGAATAAGCGCGGAAATCCATGCCCTTTATGCCTTCCGTTTGTTGGGAAAGTGTTGATTGACGATGTATGGAGTGGAGGAAAAGCAGAAAATGCGAAATTCCCTTTGATGAGCTATGCAATCAGTAAAGGACTCTATCATCCGCGATGCAGGGACTCTCACACCACTTACTTTCCAGGGATATCGACAGTAGATGATAACTGGACAGAGGAAGAACTGAAAACAATTAGCCAGGAGAGTAAGGAAGAAGCACAAAAGCAGTATGCGGAACGACAAGAAAAACGGTTTGAAAGGTTGGCGAAGTTTTCACTTGATCTGGAAAATCGGAAGCAGTATGTGGCAAGACGAGAAGAATGGAAATCGAACATTTCAGAAGATATTCAAAACACAAACAGTATTGAGCAACTGGAAGAGGTAATGAAGAATTACACAAACAAAGAAATCTCACTTACAGGAACTGCTTTGGATCTTATGAAGCGCAACATGAATCAGCTTCTGGAATTGTGTAATGAATATGGCATACATTTTTCAGAAATAAAAACAACTGCTGGAAGAAAGTATCTTGGCGATGTCGAAAGAGCCGGTCGGTACGGAGAGAAGGTATCTATTTTATATCCGAAAAAGTTTTATAGTAGCAGAAAAGCACTTTTGGATGAGCTACGAAAATCAGCAGAAAGTGGAAACATGCCACGTATCGGAGGTAGAAACGTTGATGTTTATACAACTGTCCATGAATTTGCCCACACATTGTCAGAGCGAATTACAAGCTCTCTGTATGGTGGCAATGAAGATTTTTGGGATGAAATAGAGAACGTTTATTTTGACTACAAAAAGAGAGGAAATGGAATACTTGGAAAATATGCATCAGAAAATCAGAATGAATTTTTAGCAGAGGCCTTTGCAGAAGCAAAATTAGGTGCCAGACCTTCGGAATATGCTGAAAATGTATTGTCAATCGTCGATAAGTATTTTAAGAAGTCTATTGCAAAGGAGCACGGTTCTGGTATAATAAAAGAAAACGGAGATACACTAAAGATGAATTTGCAGTTTTTT
>CAOJHI010000200.1 GCA_948436005.1 uncultured Lachnospiraceae bacterium | reverse complement strand
AACAAAGTTGGCCAGCAGCATGTCCACACCGCCCTCCAGCTCCAGCACCTTCAGACGCTCTATTATCTTTTCCAGAGCCCTGGTATTCACCCAGTCATCACTGTCAACTACTTTATAATACAGGCCCGTCGCATTTCGCAGCCCAGTATTTACAGCCTCTCCATGCCCGCCGTTCTCCTGGTGTACTGCCTTGACGATGCCGGGATACTTCGCTGCATAGCTGTCTGCGATCTGCGGGGTACGGTCTTTCAAAGAGCCGTCGTCAACAATCAGAATTTCCACATCTTCCCCCACCGGAAGTATGGACTTAATACACTTTTCCATATAGCTCTCTGAATTGTAGCACGGAATTGCCACGGATAATATTTTCATTTCTTACTCCTCTTCTGCTATCTTCTTCTCAAATGATACACTCTCTATGATTTCCATATCTGAGCCTTTTTCATACTTCTCCTGTCCAAGACGGATGCTGAGATATTTTACATATGCTGAAAATGCCGCAGGAATCGGGTATTCCCGCTCTGTCCTTGCAGGTTCAATAAAAATGGCGTCTGAAAAATCCTCTGCATCTTGCACCTGAACCATATAGCCTGTCATCTGCCACTCCACATGGCTGAAAATATGCTTTGCATCAGGCAGGGGCATAATCCGGATCGGATGAAAGCCGCATTCTCTTGTATAGTTCAGTGCCTCTGCCTGTTTCAGCCATCCCTCCAGGTTCGGAAGCTCGTACAGCCCCGCAAGGAGCCCTTTGTCCGGTCTTTTCCGGATCAGCGCCCGCTCACTGTCGCGAATCACCAGAACAGTCCTTTTCTCAACCCGCCGCGCCTTCTTCGGCGCTTTAACCGGCAGCTCCATCCGGCAGTCATGTGCTTTTGCATAACACAACCCCTGCACCGGACACGTTTCGCATTCCGGTGCGCCGTTAGGCAGGCACACCGTTGCCCCCAGCTCCATCAGCGCCTGGTTAAATGCCCCCGGCGATTCTTCCGGCATAATCTCCCGAAGCCTGTCCTCGTACTGACGCTTCACTGACTGCTTCATAATATCCTGCGCATCCCCGGTTATGCGGCTGATCACACGCAGTACATTGCCGTCCACAGCCGGAACCTTTTTCCCGTATGCAATGGAGGCGATTGCTCCCGCAGTATAAGTTCCGATTCCGGGCAGGCCGAGCAGCTCTTCGTAGGAGTCCGGCAGCTCTCCTTTGTACTTTTCCATCACAAGCTGCGCTGCTTTTTGCATATTCCGGACTCTGTTGTAATATCCGAGCCCTTCCCACAGCTTTAAAAGCCGCTCTTCCGGACATGCAGCTAAAGCTGCCACATCTGGAAGCGCCTGTGTAAAACGCGCAAAAAAAGGCTTCACCGCCTCTACCCTTGTCTGCTGCAGCATAATTTCCGACACCCAGACATAGTACGGAAGCGGGCGCTCCCTCCAGGGAAGCACCCGCGCATGATTCCCAAACCATATAAGAAGCGGCTCCGGAAGATTCTCGAGCCTGCTCCCACCAATCCCCGCTCTATCTTCTGCTGTATGCTCTGTAATTTTTTCTGTTTTGTCTTCTGTCATATCTTCGAATTGTACTTTTTCATTTTCCATTCGTTCATTATATACTGAAATCATATTCTTGTCAGCATCTTTATCATTTTTCATATTTTCTTTCGAAAGTTGATAAATGTCTGTTTACGTTGTCAAAAACGTGGAATATCCCCTTTTCCGAAGCGCTTCCTCCATTCTCACTGCATTGTCAAGCTGACGGAACGCACCGACCTGCACCTTGTAAAAATTGTCCTCATACAAAATATACGCCGGGAAATTCTGTCCCAAAAGCTGGTACAACAAATCCTCGGCGTACTCTCTGCGCCGGAAAGCGCCTGTCTGCACACGGTAATACCGTTCCTGTGCCCCGATGCTTCCGGCTCCTAAGGTCTTCAGCACACCGTCTGCAATGGCGCGCGCGACCGCATCAAATTGTTCATCAAAAAGTTCATTATCTGCATCTGTGTTGAGAAATCCTGCTTCCACAAGCACTGCCGGCATCTGTGACCTGCGCAGAACCACCAGCCCCGGCCGCTCTTTTACGCCAAGATTGCGAAAACCAACCTGTGAAAGCGCTTCATTGATATTTTCTGCCAGCTCCACCTTTTTTCCGGACTTATCATATACCAGTGTCTCCACACCGGAATACTGATTTGCCTCCGGACTCGAATTCCGGTGAATCGAAATCAGAAAATCTCCGCCCTCCCGGTTTGCAATCTGAGCCTTCTCAAACGGTGTGTCATATACATCCTCTGTCCTCGTAAATGCAACATCCACTCCGTTTCTCTCCAGAATTTCTCCTACCGCAAGCGCCAAGCGCAGCGTATCGTCCTTTTCGTTCCTCCCCTCGTACACAGCCCCCGGTTCCGGGCCGCCGTGCCCTGCATCCAAAATCACTTTCGCCACTTTACAGCCTCCAGCCGTATATTCCTTCGTATTATTATATGCGGCGAATTAAGATTGTGCTCCTTTTATAATTCCGTCCTCACATTTCTTTGCCGTAAAGTTCCTGAAATCCTGATATTTCTTTGCCGCAAAACTCCTGTAATCCCGATATGCCTATCTGCGAAGCCCCCGTACAATCCGGTAATAGCTCCGGGATGTAATCAGGTAAACCACTGCATAGAATACCCCAAAAACCGCAAAACAGATCAGATTTGTGTACAGCAGCACCCTTGATTCCATAATGCCGAAGATCAGAAGCAGTTTCTGCACAATCGGAAATGCGAAGCACGTATGCAGCCCTGCCAGAAGCAGCGGAAGCAAAAATACGGTGAGCATCTGGGAATGGATGCTGCTGCGGATCTCCCGGTCTGTCATCCCGACCTTCTGCATGATATCAAATCTCGACTGATCTTCCAGGCCTTCCGAAATCTGCTTGTAATACATAATCAGAACCGTAGCTGCCAGAAACACGATCGCAAGCAGGATTCCCAGAACAAACAGCCCGGAAAACAAAGCGTAAAAATCAGCCTTCTCCGCTGAGCGGCATTCCCTCCGGATACGCGGCATTTTCCCATTTTCCCCAAACGCCTGATCAATTCTGTCACTGATCTGTGCGGCAATCTGCTGCTGCGTCTCTTCATCTGCCGGCAGATCAAAGCCATAGTACCAGATCGCAGATACACCGGACGCATTGAATTCTTTTTCCGCCATTTTGGCAAAATCATCCAAGTAGGATTTATCCGGTACAAAGACAAACAGTGAATCCAGAATCGTAGACATGGCATCCCCATTTTCAATAAAGCGGTCCACTGTCTTTTTTACCGTCCAGGTCTCGCACCCTTCCAGCGTCAGCGTCGCATAATCATAACCTGCATTTGCTGTATAAAGAATAATCTCATTCTCCTTCAGACTCTCCGTTTCGCCCATAAGGCGGTTATAATCCTCTACCGGTATCAGATAGATATCCCTGATTTTTGAGAAATCCATCAGTCCATAGTTCACATTCACCTTTTCCTCATTCAGATAAACCTGATTTTCTTCAAAATATCCGCCAACGGACAGGTAACGGTACTCCCTTACATTTTCCCGCTCCATCTGAGTTTCCGTCAGAACTGCATCCACTGCATCTGAAATTTTCTGCTGCTGTGCCTCGTCTGAAGTATAGGCGTACAGTTCAATTTCCCTCGGATAACGCCCCATAAGTCGCGCCTCATTTCCGAAATACAGAGACGACGTTGCGGAAAGCATTACAAGCACCATGGTTGACAGCACACAGATTGAAGCAAGGCCGGCGCCGTTCCGCTTCATCCTGTATACCATGGAAGAAACCGATATAAAATGATTCGCCCTGTAATAATATTTTTTATTTTTCTGAAGTATTCTGCACAGCAGGACAGAACCTGCAACAAAAATAAGATACGTGGCAACAATTACCATTGCGACCGCTATAAAAAACATCATAAACGCAGACATCGGATCTTCAATACTGACTGCTATAAAATAGGCAGCCCCCAGCATTCCAAATCCCACAATTGCCAGAAACCAGTTCCCTTTCGGCGGCTTTTCTCCGACCTCAGCGCTGTGCAGAAGGTCAATTGGCTTTGCTTTTCCCACCTGAAACAGTGCATTGCACAGAAGCAGCAAGAAGATCAGCAAAAAAAGTTTCACGGACTCCCAAACAGCCCGGGTATCTATGGTAAAGCTCATCGTAACCGTTCCTTCCAGAACGTACCCAAGCCAAAGTTCTGCCAGCTTTGAAAACAGAATACCGCAGAAAATCCCCCCTGCAAGTGAAATCGCTGCCACTGTTCCGTTTTCCCAGACCAGAATCCTGGCAAGATTTTTCTTGCCCATTCCGAGAATGTTATAAAGGCCAAATTCCCGTTTCCTGCTTCTGATCAGAAAAGAATTCGTATAAAACAGAAAGATCACTGAAAATATGACAAATACGCCTCCTCCGAAAGAGAGCATCTGCTGCAGCGTGTTTCCGCCTTTCATAGAAGCAATATCCTTACTTTTCATCAGAAAATTCAGAATATAGTACATCATAATCATTCCGATGCAGGCTAAAAGATACGGTACATAAATCCGGTAATTTTTCATCATACCGGTAACAGCCAGCCTTGAATAAATTCTTCCTTTTCTCTCTCTCATGACCGCTCACCACCTGTCGCGAGCATCGTAAGCGTATCGGAAACCTTCTGGTAAAGCTGTTCATTCGTACTGGTTCCCCGGTAAATCTGGTGGAACACCTCTCCATCTTTGATAAAAAGCACCCTTCCGGCATGGCTGGCCGCCTTCACGGAATGCGTTACCATCAAAATAGTCTGGCCGTCCTGGTTAATCGTACTGAACATCCGCAGAAGCTCATCCGTTGCCTTGGAATCAAGCGCTCCCGTCGGCTCGTCTGCCAGCACAAGCTTCGGCTGTGTAATCAGCGCCCGCGCTACGGCTGCACGCTGCTTCTGGCCTCCGGATACCTCATATGGGTATTTGTCCAGCAGGCTTGTGATTCCCAGCTTTCCGGCAATCGGCGTCAGCCGCTTTTCGATTTCCCGGTAAGACATATTTGCCAGTACAAGCGGCAGGTAGATATTGTCCCGCAGGGTAAAAGTATCAAGCAGATTAAAATCCTGGAATACGAAGCCAAGATTATCCCGGCGAAAAGCTGCTTTATCAGCCTCACGGATTCGCGAAAGATCCTGCCCTTCCAGGAGCACCGTTCCGCCCGTCGGCTTATCAAGCGCTGCCAGAATATTCAGCAGCGTTGTTTTTCCGGAGCCGGACTCTCCCATGATCGCCACGTATTCTCCGCTCTCAACCTGAAATGAGACATTCGTCAGGGCCTTTACCTGATTCCCGCCAAAACGCGTCGTATAAGTTTTCTTTAAATTATTCACGGCCAGAATTGCCATATCGCTTCCTCCTCATTCCTCAATTCACCGCAGCATTTATCCGATATCTGTGTCTCTTCTTTCGAAATACACTTCAGATGGTATCTAGCTTGCTGTCTGGCAAAAATCGAATTTCTTGTTTTGAATTTCTCTGTTCTGGCACAGTATAACAGCTACTGTCTCCCGCTGCCATCGATACAACTTACATCCGGCTTACAATTTTGTAAGGCTGCATCCTTCTCTGCTTTTTCCTGCCTACTCAACCTCCAGCTCCGCATTTTTGAGGTCAATCCTGACCTCTGTCCCTTCTCCCGGCACGGATGTTACCAGGATTCTGTGCCCGAGATTGTCACAGATACGGCGGCACAGATACAGTCCAATCCCGCTGGCCCTCTTATCCGTTCTTCCGCCATTTCCGGTGTAGCCCCGCTCAAAAATACGTGGCAGGTCCTCCGGTGCTATTCCGATTCCCGTATCGCGGATGCACAGCGTTTTCGGCTTTTCCACAGTAACTGTAATACTGCCGGACAGCGTATATTTGAGTGCATTGGAAAAAATCTGGTCAAGGACAAATGTCAGCCACTTTTCATCCGTCACAACGTATACACCTGTATTTTCATAATTCAGCCGGATGCGTTTGCGGATAAACACAGACGCGTGCCTGCGGACTACCTGTTTCAGCATTTTATCTAAGCTGTACTCTTTGATCATA
>CAOJHI010000199.1 GCA_948436005.1 uncultured Lachnospiraceae bacterium | reverse complement strand
TGAAATATCCAGCAGTGAGAATTCATTTACGACAAATCTCATGCTGCTGGATGAATAACACGACAGGATATTATCAGGGATATTTCAAAGAATCTGTCTTTGCAGGATGAAGGAATTACTAATAAGGACTGCTGTAAAATACGTCATCCATACAATATATAGCATTGATTTCACTTAGATCTGTGCCACGTATTGTATGGATTTTTTATTTTACAACAGTCCTTTTCTGTCATTCATAGCGCAGTGCGTTGATTGGCTTCAGCTTTGCTGCCTTATTGGCCGGGTAAATTCCAAAGATCAAACCGACCAGAATTGAAAATCCAAGTGCCACGGATGCCACCTGGCCTGTGATTCCAAAATGATAATCCGGAAACATGGTATTAATCGTGGTCAGAATCCCCTGGCTGACTGCCATGCCGATCAGCCCTCCTGTCAGCGAGATGATGACGGATTCTATCATGAACTGCACAACAATGTCTCCCTTAAGCGCGCCAATTGCCTTCCGGATACCAATTTCCCGTGTACGCTCTGTCACGGACACCAGCATGATATTCATAATCCCGATTCCGCCAACCAGAAGCGAAATGCCGGCGATCGCTCCCAGCAGCAGCTCCATGGTGGCCATCACATCATTAATCGTGTCCATAATATCTGTCATATTGACAATACTGTAGCTGTCGTCTTTCCCGTATTTATCCATCAGCATGCGCTCCAGCGTGTACTCCGCCTCATCCGTCTGGGCGCCTTCCGCGGATGTCACATAAAAATTCGTAATACTCACAACCGAAAACAGCCGCTGCGCATTTGTAAATGGAACGAACACTGCCTTATTCGTGCTTCCAAGCATGGTCTCCTGTGCTTCTTTCAGCACTCCGACGATCCGGTAATCCCGTCCGGAAAGACGGATTGTCTCATCCAGCACCTGCGTATTGCCGAACAATTCTTTTGCAACAGACGGACCGATAATGCAGACATTCAACCGGTGCTCATTGTCAAGCTCCGTAATAACGCGCCCGCTTTCCAGATCAAGCCCCTGCACTGCATCGTATGAACCTGTAATGCCGTTTATTGTCACATCCATTGATTTGCCTTCTGCCTTTGCAGTTCCGCCGCTGCTCAGGTTCGGTGAAACCAAACGAATACCGCCCTTTCCGGCAAGTGCCTCCACCTCATTTAAAGATAACCGCTTCGAACGGTCACTGATGGAAACAACAAGCTGATCTCCGCCCAGATCGTCAAGCGATTCCGTCACCGTATTTGTCGCCCCCTGCACGAGCGAAATCAGCAGCGTAACAGCCATAACGCCGATGATAATCCCAAGCATGGTAAGGAAAGAACGCATTTTATTGGAAAGAACGGCTGAAAAAGCCATCTTCCCGGCCTGTGAAATTTTCATGTGCGCCCGCCCCCTCTCCTGCTCTTTCTGTTATTTGCCAAACCTCTGTTTTCTGAGATATTTCTGCTATCCGGCGCACCGTTTTTCCATACATTTCTGCCGTCCGGTGCCCTGTTTTCCGTTCCATCTCCGCTATCCGGCGCACCGTTTTTCCATACATTTCTGCCATCCGGCACCCTGTTTTCCGTTCCATCTCCGCTATCCGACGCGCCGTTTTTCCATACATCTCTGCCATCCGGCACCCTGTTTTCCGTTCCGCTTCTGTCATACGGCGCTCCGCTGTCCGACACAATTCTTCCGTCCAGAAGCCTGACGCGCCTCGGCGCCTGCGCCGCGATCTCATTGTCATGCGTAATCAGCACCAGCGTGTTTCCCTGTGCATGCAGTTCCTTTAACAGTCCCATAATGTCTGCCGTGGACTTTGAATCCAGATTTCCGGTTGGCTCATCCGCCAAAATCAGAGACGGACGTGTGACAAGCGCCCTCGCCACGGCGACTCTCTGCTGCTGTCCGCCTGAGAGCTGATTCGGCCGGTGATGAACCCGGTGTTCCAAAGAGACGAGACGGAGCGCCCGGAGCACACGGTCCTCGCGCTCCCTGGCTGAAATTCCCTGATAAATCAGCGGCAGTTCGACATTTTCATATGCGGTCAGCTTTGGAAGAAGATTAAACTGCTGAAAGATAAAACCAATCTTCCTGTTCCGCAAAATACTTTGCTCCTTTTCTGT
This sequence comes from uncultured Lachnospiraceae bacterium, assembly GCA_948436005.1. Lineage (GTDB taxonomy): Bacteria > Bacillota > Clostridia > Lachnospirales > Lachnospiraceae > Choladousia. The sequence goes on along the minus strand of CAOJHI010000199.1, from coordinate 3,984 downwards.
GAGATCAGAAGCCTCCTGTCCGTCAATCCGGTAAGAGCCCTCATCGGCCGTATCAAGGCATCCGATAATATTCATAAGCGTCGATTTTCCGCTGCCTGACGCTCCGATAATCGCCACAAATTCATGATCGCGTATGGTCAGGCTCACCCCGTCGAGCGCGTGGACCTCCTCATCGCCGAGCTGATAGACTTTCCTGATATCGCGCAGTTCGATCATATCAGTTGTCACCTCCCTGGAGGTGCGAACGGCTCTGCTGCATCATATCCATCATTACTTCAAAATCAGATTTTCCCTGGACAACAATCTGATCCCCTTCCTGAAGCCCCTCCGTCACCTCAGCCTGCGTATGATTTACGAGTCCAAGCGTAACCGGCACGATTTCCTGGGATTCTCCGCGCAGCACTGTCACACATTTCTGCCCGTTCACCGTCTGTACCGCATCTACCGGTATGAGAAGCACGTCAGCCTTTTCATCCGTCACAATCGTAACCGTTGCGCTCATTGCCGTTTTTACCTTATCAATCCCCGGAACGGAGACAGTAACCGTATACTTTGTCACACCGTTTACATTCTGGCCAAGTGCAGAAATTTTCTCCACCTTTCCTTCGTATTCCTCTGCATCAAACGCATCAAATACAATCGTGGCGTTCTGCCCTTCCTCCACTCCGGCAATATCCAGCTCATCAATCTCTGCCTTCAGCCAGAACGTATCTGTCAGGATCATCTGATACATCGGGGCATCCTGCGCAGCCACCGTACAGTCTGCAAGTGAAAGCCCGGAAAGAATCCCTTTCTTCTCCGCCTTCAGCTGCGGGTCCCGCTCCAATGCACGCAATTCTCTCAGCTTCTCCGTCACCTCAGAACGCTTTTCGAGCATTGACAGATATGCGCCATTATACTGAACATCTTTTCTCGTGAGAAGTGTCGCGCCTGAATTGACATACTCTCCTTCTTCGACATTTATTTCGTCTGCAATGCCATACGCGCATTCCACCAGATATGCGTGGTTCGGCTGCAAGGTTCCTGTACCGAGCGTCCTTCCGCTCTCATCCGTAACCACTGCTTCCAGATCTGCATCATAATTCTCGCCGTCTTCCAGCGTGACCGTATAAATACCGTCTTCCTCGCTGATCACAGTTCCTTCCTCTTCATAGTCAAGAAAAGAAACCGTTACCGCTGCTCCGGTTTTCAGATCTTCCGGTCCGGAAATCTCCACTTTCATTCTCCCATCCGCAGACAGCTCCATAACGCCGCCATAGGAAGCTACGACATCCGTAAGCACGTCCCCCTGCTCGGCGTAAATCCGCTTTACGCGTCCGGAAACAGGTGAGGAAAGTGCCGAAGAACCCGATCGGTCCATACTCGAAATCGCACTGTTCATCTCAGAAAGACTTGACTCCAGGACTTCGATCTGTTCCCTGACAGATTCACGGTCAACAACTGCAATAATATCTCCTGCATCAACCACATCTCCGTTTTCCACTTTTACTTCTTCAATTTTAAGCGTATATGGTGCTGTTACTGTCACCGTCTCTGCTGCCTCAATCTGTCCGTTTCCCTCTGTCATAATCCGGATTGTGCCCCGCGTTACCTCTTCCAGCTTTGCATTTGCGGCAAGCGGCTCTTCCTTTTTTTCATCCTTCTGATACCAGTAGTACACTCCTGCTGCTGCCACTGCTGCAAAAATCAGTAGAAATAAAAATCTTTTCCATCTTCTTTTTCTCTTTTTCTTTTTCATCCTCGTATGCCTCCTCTGTGCAGAATTTAGGGACTGCCCTTTGCACCTGAATAACAGTATACTAAATAAAGTATAAAATGAGTATTAAATTTTCCCGGAATTATATGAATCTGCAAAATAGCATATGCGGATTGCGTTTTTACTATTTTTCAGTAAGCAGCTCCTCAAACTGGTTCGACTTCATCACCACCCGCAGAATATTCATCACTGATTTTTGTAAATCACCGAGCGTAATATTATTCTTCCGGTAAGTTCCGCGGTAAGTAATGGTTGTCGTTCCATCCCCGTTATCCTGCGCCAGGGCGCTTCCTCCCAGATCTGCAATCAGCTCGGAAACCTTTTTAGTAATCACCTCACCGTTTTCATTCACCACATCCCGCTGTGCTTTCTCATAAACGGCGGTCTTTACGGTCCTTGTAATCGTCTCATCGCCTGATGCATCCGGCGTGAATTCGCCCCAGTCCGTGTTCATACGGTATCCGGCCAGCCAGTACCAGCCCTGCTCAATTGTCACCTCCGGATATATTCCGTCTGCCCCGAACTCCGGCTCCTCGTCCGAGAAGCCGCGCACTGTGATATCCTCCACTGAATTTCCCGGCATAATCAGATCATTTCCGGCATGCAAAGAGACAGATGGCGTCGACTGCCCGCCGCCCCAGTCTGTCATGACAAGTCCCTCAAAGCCCCATTCTCCCCGGAGAATGTTCGTCAGAAGATCATAGTCATCGCCTGCCGGAACACCGTTATTCTGATTGTAGGAAGACATGACGCCCATGGGCTGCGACATTTTTACAGCTATTTCAAACCCTTTCAGATAAATCTCGCGCAGTGTGCGTTCATCGACATTGTTATTGACTGCTGTGCGGTTTACCTCCTGGCTGTTCACCGCAAAATGCTTAATACAGGCCCCGATTCCGGGAACTGACTGCAATCCCTGTGTTTCTGCGCCGCCCATTGTGCCGGAGAGGTAAGGATCTTCTGAGTAGTATTCAAAATTTCGGCCACACAGGGCGTTGCGGTGGATGTTCATACCAGGAGCCAGCAGCATCGTAACTCCGTACTCCGAAAGCTCCTCCCCCATAGCGGCTCCTACCTGCTCCATCAATTCCGTATCCCACGTAGATGCCAGCAGAGTCCCAATCGGCCATGCGGTACAGAACTGATAGTATTCCCGCCCGTCCTCAGCTTCATAATCCCTCGTAAGCCGAAGCCCTGCCGGACCGTCCGCCAGAATAATATTCGGTATTTTCTTCGATTCAATGTAAAGGCCTGCTGTTTCACCTGCAGCCCCCTGCACCGAATTTTCCTGTGCTTTTGCAATCGCTTCACTGCTCACTTCTGCCAGATTATCTGACTGTGCTCCCGCGGACTGCCCGGAAGCATTCGGCAGCTTACTCCCTCCAATCACAAGGTCCGCCATCTCGCTCACAGTCAGGCCTGACACAAACTCTTCCAGTGAAACTTCCCCGTTATATACATCGATCAGTGTCGATTTACTGAAATCCCCTTCCAGATATACAACCTCTTCTTCATATGCACCATGATAGGGATTCTCCAGCACATAAGGAAGGTTCTCCGCCAGATACTGCGTCTGCGTAGTATCTGATACATACGCAGTCACCTTCTCATCCTCATACACGGATGCACGATTCACGGTCTCAATTTTCCCTGCATCCAGAACAAGCTCCCAAGCCTCTGCAATCTCCTGCTCCTCTTCTTCGTAAGTGTAGGGAGACACGCCTTCCCTTGACAGCAATTCGGCTTCCTGAACCGGCTCCATCTGATTGCTGAGCTGTTCCGTCACCACAGTCTCATCCAGGTGAATCACTGCCGCAGCCTTTGTATTTCTTGAACTGTTGCCAATGCGCAGAATATAGTCCCCTTTTTCCAGAAGATAAGCCGCATGCTCCACGCTGTAGGACGCCATGTCCGCAGTCGGAAAATGGAGCGTAACCCTCTCGCTTTCCCCAGGCTTTAGTGTACTTGTCTTTGTATAGGCTGCCAGTTCCTGGTATGGTTTTTCCAAAAGCCCCTCCGGAGCAGAAAAATACACCTGCACAACCTCTTTGCCTGCATAGGTGTCTCCTGTATTTGTCACCAGAGCTGTCACTGTAATCTCCTCTGGCCCCGCAGTTACCTCCTCTGGCTCAATCGAAAAATCCGTATAAGAAAGTCCGTATCCAAAAGGATAGGAGGGCGTAATTCCAAAGGTATCAAAATACCGGTATCCCACATAAATACCTTCC
>CAOJHI010000198.1 GCA_948436005.1 uncultured Lachnospiraceae bacterium | reverse complement strand
GGGCTCAGCATACCTACCGGATTACGCTTACCGGAGAGCGCCAGCCGCGGCTGATACCGGATATTCGGGAGTACATGAAATGCGGGCGGATTCTGGAAATCGTTGACCGTACGGTTCCGGCTTTTCATCTGCAGGAGCTGCGGCGTGAATACCGTGGACAGCTGATCGGAAATTTTGTCGAAAGTTTTGGAGAAAAGCCGAAGGGCCTTGTTGAGGAAAAGGCGCTGCGCTATGGATTGGAGGCTTTGCTTTATCCGGAAAAGCAGGGTAGGTAGGGCGCAATATTTTGAGGTGAGGAAGAAGCATACAGATGGAATGCGGATTTTCAGGTGAGGAAGAAGTATACGGATGGAATGCGGATTTTCAGGCGAGGCAGTCAGGGGTTTACTACAGGGAAAACGGAGAAATAAGTATGCAGATACAGGAACTTTTTTTAAAGCATTATGGAAAATTTGAAAACCACAGGATTTCTCTGAAGCCTGGGATTAATATTATTTATGGAGGGAATGAGACCGGAAAAACGACGATTCATTCCTTTATTCGGGCAATGTTTTTTGGGCTGAACCGGGCACGGGGCCGCGCTGCGAACACGGATGAGTATCAGGTGCGGCAGCCGTGGGATACGCCGGGTGCGTTTCTGGGCAGCATGCGTGTACAGGAAAACGGTGCAGTGTACCGGATTGACCGGTGTTTTGACCGGAGTACGAAACCGTTGACTGTGACGCGGGAGAGCGCGGCGCCAAGGTATGGCATGTATGAAACGCAGGAGGAACCCATGGAATATGCACAGCCGGAACGCGTACTTGGAGAGCTGCTTGGCCAGATGAGCGAAGCAGCTTTTGTAAATACCGTATTTGTTCCGCAGGCGAAATCTGAGACGGATGAGGCTCTTGCTGTGGAGCTGCGCAGGTTTATGGTAAACAGCGACAGTACAATGGACGGTCAGATCGACGTTGCCGCAGCGCTTCAGGGACTCCGCAAAAAAAGGAAGCAGTTTGAGCAGAAGAAAAAGAAAGAGGACGAGCGGATGGAGGAGGCAATTGAGAAGAAACAGGGACAGGCTGAAATGATCCGCGGCGAGCTGGAGCTGCTTCGAAGACAGAAAGGCGTTTCTGCGTGCGAAATGCGCCGTCCTTTGCGGGAAAGTGAGAGAGAGCAGCCGGAAAACACGGGTCATTTGAAATGGATTCTGGAAGGACTGCTTCTTCTTGCCGGTGTTTTGGCGTTTGCCTGTGCATTCTTTCTGACAGACTGGAAGATCCGGGTATTTCTCGGTGTATTCGGGGCAGTGTTTCTGGCTTTGATTTTTCCGGTGCATCTGCTTCTGGGAGAGCAGGAGGATGAGGAAGAAGAACCAGAACCGGACTGGGAAGATGAGAGGGGCAGATATTTGCAGGAGGAGATTCAGGGACGTGAGGAGCAGTATCAGAGGCTCCAGGATGAGCTGGAGGAGCTGTATCACAGCCACGTCCGTCTGGACGGCACGGATACGGAGATCGCGGCGCTTACCATGGCGATTGACCGGATTTGTGAGCTCTCCTCAGGTATTTATGCTAAGTCAGGCGGGCTTTTGAACCGCCGTGCATCAGAGATTTTAAAGGAGCTTACGGAAGGGGCATATGACCGGATTGTTCTGGATGAGACGGCAGAAATCCGCATTCACACGCCTCAAAGGGTTTTGGGTCTGCATCAGGTGAGCGGCGGGACTTTGCAGCAGATTTATTTTGCACTGCGTATGGCATCCGGAGAGCTGCTTTCGGAAGGAAGAAGCCTTCCGATTGTTCTGGATGAGACCTTTGCGATGTATGATGACGTGCGGCTTGAGGCAGCGCTTCGCTGGCTGAAAAAGAGCGGGCGCCAGGTAATTCTGTTCACGTGCCAGAAAAGGGAAAGGGAGATTCTGGAGCGTATCAGCTGACTTTTGTTTTAAATATGACAAAATTATTTTTCTGTGAGACATTTTTCCGGATGGTATCGTCTAATGTTTGAAGCGAAACAAAAGAAAGGTTCCCTTGTATCAGGACGATGAGTCCAGTGCAGGGAGACAGCAGCCGGCCGGCGCATTGCTTCAAAACAAAGATTGCAGAAAGGAAAAGGTATGGAGAATCTCGTAAAAAAGGCGCAGAAACGTGACGCAGATGCATTTACAGAATTAATGCGGATGCAGATGCAGAACATGTACAAGGCAGCCAGGGCAATTCTTTCCAACGAAGAGGACGTTGCAGATGCGATACAGGATACGATCCTGACCTGCTGGGAAAAGCTTGGGCAGCTTGCAAGTCCGCCGTATTTCCGGACCTGGATGACACGCATTTTAATCAATAAATGCAATGATATTTTACGGAAAAGGGAAAGACTGAGCTTTACGGATGAGGTGCCGGAGATACCTGTCTGTGATACCGGATATGGAAATATGGAATGGAATGAAGCACTGAATTCTTTAGATGAGAAATATCGTCTGGTGATTCTTCTGTATTATGTGGAAGGCTATAAAACCAGTGAAATCAGCCAGATTCTGGAGATACCGGAGAGTACGGTGAGGACACGTCTCGCCAGAGGCAGAGAGAAAATGGCAGCCCAGTACAAAGAGACGGGAACTGGTGCGAAGACAGATGTTTCCAGGATGGGCAGTGTTGCGATTCAAAGAAGGAGGCTTGTATGAGACAGAGAGATAAGCTTGACATATTGCGGTCAGAGGTGGAGATTCCGGAGATCGTGCAGAGAAAGGCAGAAGCCGCATTTGCACAGATCAAAATGGAAGGTGCGCTTTTACAGGGAAATCCGCCGGAAAAGGCAAAGGGGCAGGATATGAAGGGAAAAGACAGACAGAACTTAAAAGGAAACAGAAGAATTTCGGGAAAAAGATTCTGGCCGGCAGCAACAGCGGCTGCAGTGGCAGTAACCGTGTTGGGTGTCGGAGCAGCAGCAGCTTATTCGCAGTGGAGCAAAGGCATGGGGGATGGCCTTCAGGTTTCCTCAGAGATGCGCCAGGAACTGGAGGATATTCAGATGGCATCCTTCCCGGAACAGTCAGTAACCCAGGGCGACGTAACCGTAACCGCGCAGCAGGCGATTGTAGACAGCCATTTTGCACGTATTTCCTTTAAAGTAGAGGGATTTACAGTAGAAGACGGAATAGAGCCTGGGTTTGCCAGCACATCCGTAAATGTGGGAACAAAGGACGACAGCTATACGTCAGAACATGCAAGCGGGAGCCTGATAAGTCACTTTTACGATGGCCTGATTATTGAGAATGGAAAGGCCATGTATCCGGACGGTACACCGCTGACAGAAGACAGTGTAATCAGCTATACGATGGAAGACGGAAGCCTGGAGTATCAGATTGATATGTTCAGCGATGAGAAGGATTATTATATTGGAAAAGAGATTTATGTAGAACTGAAGGATCTGGGCATTGCGTCGCAGTTTGCAGGTGAACCAGAAGTGAAGGTTCCCGGTACCTGGAGCTTTGAGTGGACGCTTCCGGGAAACAATGAAGTAAAGAGCTTTGAACTTGACGAGACGCTCGGAGACAGCGGCGCTGTAGTTACTGGCGCAGAACTGTCACCACTTTCTGCTTCCGCTACGTATGAAATGCCAAGACAGACAGAAACAGAGCTGGGGATCGACGAAAACGGTGCGGAATTTACACACGAATATTTCAGAGAGCCGCCGCATCTTACAGGTGTGAAATTAAAAGACGGTACAATGTATACTGGCATTATGGGCGGCGGACAGGAGGGCTATGTATCCGAAAAGTCCGATACGTATGAAGTGATTTATTCACTGATGCGTGCGATTGACCCGAATGAAGTAGAAAGCCTGCTGTTTGTAAAATCCTATCCGGAGGGCGAGGAACCGCTGCAGGAAGAAAATCTCTACATTGTTCCGATTCAATAAAACTAATTTGCAGCATGTAAAAATTCATAAATACAGATAGTAAAGATTGCGGCACAGGCAGTATTTAGGAAAAATGAATTCTGCCTGTGCCGCAATATTGTACGGTTATATAAGGTGGCATGAATTTATGCAATAGGCCGATCATTCAGTATTGTAGGCTAATTTTTGCATATAATTGATTTTATATGTTCAAAGAAAAGAAATTGAACGATTGAAAATATCCTGAAAAAAGGCTAAAATTGTAAAAGCACCAAAGAAACGCAATATATGATCAGATAAACATTTCAGAAAATCAGCTCCCTTGTGAGAGATACAAAATAAGGGGTGACTTGTTTGTTCGGAACCCCGTTTTTGTATCTCTCACAAGGGAGCGTCCGCCTAAAAAGGAGACCAATTATGTTAAAAATCGGCTGTCACCTGTCATCCTCAAAAGGATTTTTCCACATGGGAAAAGAAGCAGTTTCCATCGGAGCAAATACCTTTCAGTTTTTCACAAGAAACCCGCGCGGAAGCAAGGCAAAAGCGATTGACGAAAAGGACGTACAGGCCTATCTTACGTATGCAAAGGAACATGGAATCGGGACAATTGTCGCTCATGCGCCGTACACGTTGAATGCATGTTCCGCGGACCCGCATGTACGGGAATTCGCACGGGAGACCATGGCGGATGATCTGAGACGAATGGAGTATCTGCCGGGAAATGTCTACAATTTTCATCCCGGGAGCCATGTAGGACAGGGAATTGAGAAAGGAATTGCGTGGATAGCAAGCACGCTGAATGAAATTCTTACTCCTGAGCAGAGTACAACTGTGTTGCTGGAAACCATGGCCGGAAAGGGTTCTGAGGTTGGCAGCCGGTTTGAAGAGCTCGCAGAAATTATAGATCGTGTGGAGCTGAGAGAGAAACTGGGTGTTTGCCTGGATACGTGCCATGTATACGATGCAGGCTATGATATAGTAGGTGATCTGGACGGTGTGCTGAGAGAATTTGACCGGGTGATCGGATTGGAACGACTGAAAGCCATTCATGTCAATGACAGCAAAAATCCGGCCGGCAGCCATAAAGACCGTCATGAAAGAATCGGAGAAGGGTACATTGGTTTTGAGGCACTGCAGCGAATTGTGCATCATCCGCAGCTTCGCCATCTGCCGTTCTGTCTGGAGACACCGAACGAGCTCGACGGCTACGCGGCGGAAATTAAAATGCTTCGGTCAGAAATATAACGTGATTTAGTTCCTGTGTTTTTCCAGGAAACTGTTGATGCGGTCGGTCGGGTTGAGCAGCTCACTGATCGACCCGTCATGATTCAGCGTATCAATAATCAATGCAATGTATTTACTCATATCACATCCGGTATAATACGGCTTCTGCAAAAGCTCCGGAGTCTGGTATACGAGATTTGTGGTCAGCATAGCGTAGAATACGCCGTCTTCATATGCCTTGTCGAACTTATCCAGACCATTGGTAAACAAACCAAAGGTGGAGCAGATAAAGATCCTTCCCGCATTGCGCTTTTTAAGCTCTGTGGCAACGTCGATCATGCTGTCTCCGGAGGAAATCATATCATCAAGAATCACCACATCTTTGCCGCCAACATCCGAACCGAGGAATTCATGAGCAACGATCGGATTGCGGCCGTTCACAACGTGTGCGTAATCGCGCCTTTTATAAAACATACCCATATCGACACCGAGAATATTGGCCATATAGATGGCGCGGCTGGCAGCGCCCTCGTCCGGGCTGATAATCATTAAATGGTCGGCATCCATGCGGATATCCGGCGCAGCTTTGAAAAGCCCTTTGATAAACTGATAAACAGGCTGGACCGTTTCAAAGCCATGGAGCGGAATAGCATTCTGTACCCGCGGGTCATGGGCGTCGAATGTAATAATATTGTCCACTCCCATGCTGACGAGCTCCTGAAGTGCCAGTGCACAGTCAAGAGACTCACGACCGGTCCGTTTATGCTGGCGGCTCTCATAGAGAAACGGCATAATCACGTTCAGACGGCGCGCTTTTCCGCCGACTGCTGCGATGATGCGCTTTAAATCCTGAAAATGGTCATCCGGTGACATGCGGTTTGTGTATCCGCAAAGAGAATAGGTCAGATTGTAATTGCAGACATCCACGAGAATGTAGAGGTCATCTCCGCGCACGGAACCATTGATGATGCCTTTTGCCTCACCGGAGCCAAAACGCGGCACACTGGCATCCACAAGATACGAACTCCGCGAATAGGTCTGCAAAAGCGGACTTCCGAGGTGT
>CAOJHI010000197.1 GCA_948436005.1 uncultured Lachnospiraceae bacterium | reverse complement strand
TCCCTACACGACGCTCTTCCGATCTCCGATGACTTCTTCGTTTGGTATTACTGCTCTGAATGAACTGCAGGAACTTTACAACGGAAAATCCATTGCGGAAGACGGTCAGTTTGCGCTTGACGTTCTGAAGCATATCAATGATAAGGTAAATGAATTTAAGGAGCAGGACGGCTGGCTTTATGCGATTTACGGTACACCGGCAGAGAGCCTTTGCGGACTTCAGGTAGAGCAGTTCCGCAGAAAGTTCGGCATTATAGAAAATGTTTCAGACCGTCCGTATGTGAGCAACAGCTTCCACTGCCATGTGACAGAGGATCTCACTCCGATTGAAAAGCAGGATCTTGAGGGCCGTTTCTGGGAGCTGTGTAATGGCGGAAAGATTCAGTATGTGCGCTATCCGATTGATTACAATATCGAAGCAATCAAAAGTTTGATCCGGCGTGCCATGAGCCTTGGTTATTATGAGGGAGTGAACCTTTCTCTGGCATACTGTGATGACTGCGGCCATCAGGAGCTGGAAATGGATGTATGCCCGAAGTGCGGCTCACGGAATCTGACCAAGATTGACCGTATGAACGGTTATCTGTCTTACAGCCGCGTACATGGCGATACGCGTCTGAACGCGGCCAAGATGGCGGAGATTGCGGAGCGGAAATCGATGTAATCTTAATTAAAACAGGGGCAGCTGCAAGGATAAAATTTGTGGCTGCTCCTTTACATACTCTTTTCAGACAGAAAGGTAGAAACATCAGAGATATGAGAGGAATTGGAACAATTGTAAATGCCGCGGCGGTTCTGGCGGGCGGCGGGATCGGACTTGTTTTGCGCGGCGGCCTGAAAAAAAGATACCAGGATATTATGATGCAGGCGCTTGGCCTGGCAACGATATTTGTAGGACTAACCGGAGCACTGCAGGGGATGCTGACGGTTCAGGACGGGAGGCTTGGCTCCCAGGGGACACTGCTCCTGGTGCTTTCCATGACTCTGGGTGCGATGGCAGGGGAGCTTTTGGATATTGAAAAGAGGCTGGAGCAGTTTGGCGAGTTTTTAAAGAGAAAGGTTCATGCGGAAAAAAACGGGCAGTTTGTGGAAGCGTTTGTGACTACCTCCTTGGTGATATGCGTCGGCGCGATGGCAGTGGTGGGTGCGCTGGAGGACGGTCTGAACGGAAATGCGGATATGCTGTTTGTAAAAGCAGCCCTGGACTTTGCGATTGTGATCGTATTTGCCTCAACACTCGGTGTAGGAAGTCTGTTTTCAGCTATCCCCATTGTACTTTGGGAGGGAACAATTACGGCGGCGGCTGTATTTATTGCTCCGTATCTGAACGATGCCATGATCGGCGATCTGTCGGCAGTCGGTTCTGTACTTATTTTTGCGGTTGGGATTAATCTTTTGTTTGATCGTGGGATTAAAGTGGGAAATTTGCTTCCGGCGCTGTTGGGGCCTGTCTTTTATCATCTGTTTCAGTAAAAGGGATATTCGGAAAAGAAAGTTAACAAAAATTTAAAACTCTTAAAAATTTTGTTATAACTATTGAAATTTTTGGAATTGCATGTTATGATGTTTCCGATAGTATATTTCGGGAGTAATTGTAAAAAATAAGAGTAACTGGAGGGCAGATAATATGAAAAATAAAAGTAAAAAATGGTTATTGGCATTGCTGCTGAGCTGTTCCGTAGTTGTGCTTGCGACAGGTTGTGATAAATTAAAAAAAGAGCCGGAGACCGAGTCCGAGACACAGACAGAGAAAGTGACAGAGTCGCCTACGGAGAAAGTGACAGAGCCGCCGACAGAGAAGGTGACAGAGCCGCCTACGGAAAAGGTGACAGAGACAGAGTCCGAGACGCAGCCCAAGGAGCTGACGATTGAGGAGGAGAAAGCGCAGGAGACTGAGTTTGATACATTCCGTACCGGATATGCAAAAGACGATATAAATGTTCGCACAGCCCCGGGTTCAGGCGGAGATGTATTTGACAGCTTTGACCAGGGCGAGACGATCAGGCTTGTCGGTGAGACGCCGAACTGGTATGTCGTTGACCTGGATGATTACGAGGATAACGGATACGTATCCAAGCAGTTTGTATCTGACACAGAGGTAGCTCCGAAGACAGAGGAGGAGCGCGCACAGCTGGCCAACGGTACTGCACCGTCTTCTGCGGGCGACGGAAATACGACAGCGCCGACAGGCTCCGGTGAAAGCGGGACAGCTGCACCGTCAACGGCGGCAGGTACTTCAGCCGTTGATACGGAGTATGGCGTAGAGGGTTACGCAGAGTCCTTCCCGATTCAGGCGACCGCTGGTGCGAACATGCGCCAGGCACCGTCGCAGGACGGCGAGATCATCAACACGATCGCTTCCGGAACGAATGTAACCGCAGTAGGATACACGGACCGCTGGTATAAAATTGATTATAACGGAACCATTGGCTACGTTAACCGAAATCTTTTTACAGCAGAGTAAAACACAACAAGTAAAATACAACAACCACGAATAGAATAAATAAAAGTAAATCCAGAGACAGCTGAAAACCGGAGACGGGGCGCTGTCTCTGTTTTATGTGCACGGGCCCCAAAAAGGAAGTATGTCAGCAGGAGTCGACGGGAGTTCGGCGTGCGAATAGGGAAGAAATCTTCCTAATCGATTACGGCCAGATTCCCGGAAAGTTTTAGGAAATAATTTGACAAACAAGCTGGATTGTAGTATAACTAAGTGTACTAACACTGATAGTACACTTAGCTGTGCCTACATGTTTACAGGAGGACACATGATTGGAATTGATTTACAAAACAGAAAACCAATCTATGAACAGATCGTAGAGCGTTTCCAGACACTGATTGTCAGCGGCGTGCTGGAACCGGACAGTCAGATGCCGTCAGTCCGTTCGCTGGCCATGGAGCTGTCGATCAATCCAAATACGATCCAGAAGGCATACGCGGCCCTGGAACAGGAGGGATATATTTATCCTGTCAAGGGACGGGGGAATTTTGTTTCCGGAAATGAGGGATTAAAGCAGAAGAAACAGGACAGCGTATTTGCATCCCTGAAAGAGCTGGTTGCAAAGGGAAAGGAACTGAAGATTCCGTGTAATGCGTTCGTAGAAAGGGCAAGGACATTTTATCAGGAGGGAGAAGAGCAAAGGGTATGATAAAGATTGAAGATGTGACCAAAAAATTTGACGGCCTGCTGGCTTTGGACTGCGTAAATGCTCAGATCCATGAAAACAGTATTTTTGGTCTGGTCGGCACAAACGGAGCCGGGAAAAGCACGTTGCTGCGTGTGGCTGCCGGTGTCCTGAAACCAGATGAGGGACAGATTGTGGTTGACGATAAACCAGTGTGGGAGAATCCGCAGGCAAAAGAGAAGATCTGTTTTATTCCGGATACTGCATGGTTTTTTCCGAATGCTACGGCAAATGTGATGCGGGATTATTACCGGATTGCATATTCTCAGTTTGATGTAAAGCGTTTTGATGATTTGATTGCCAAATTTGAACTTGATCCGAGACGTAAGCTTTCTACCTTTTCCAAAGGTATGAAAAAACAGGTGTCTGTGCTGCTCGGTATCTGCGCGAATACAGAATATTTGTTTTGTGATGAGACGTTTGACGGCCTGGACCCTGTGATGCGTCAGACCGTGAAGAGCCTGTTTGCATCAGAGCTTCTGAACCGCAAGTTTACGCCAGTGATTGCATCTCACAGCCTGCGGGAGATTGAGGACATTTGTGATCATGTCGGCCTTCTGCATAAAGGCGGAATTCTGTTTGCAAAGGATCTCGATGAGATGAAGCTTGGAATTCACAAGATACAGTGTGTGATTCCGGATGAAGATCTGGAGAGTGAGCTGCTCTCAGAACTTATGGTGCTGCAGCACGAAAAGAGGGGATCTCTGCTGACCATTGTGGTTCGGGGCGATTATAAAGAAATTCTTATGAAAATCCAGGAAAAGCAGCCATTGTTTTCTGAAATACTGCCGCTGACCCTGGAAGAGATTTTTATCAGTGAGACGGAGGTGGCTGGATATGACATCAAAAATCTCGTATTCTAAATTGATTCGAAATGAAATGCGTCAGATGACATGGCTGACGGCAATATGGGGACTGGTGTTTGGCCTGCTGATTCCTTTCCGTGTTCTGATGGTGATGTCTGTGGCGGCGTCGAATGCCGATCAATGGCCAAGGCAGAGGATTCTGGATATCTTTTATGCGCAGGTGGGACTTGGCCGGTTCGAAAATTTTGTGTTTATTTTGCTGGCAGGAGCTGCCTGTGCACTGTGCGCTTTTTCTTATCTTCATTCTGCGGTGAAGCTTGACCTGTACCACAGCCTTGCGCTTAAGCGGGAGCGTCTGTTTGGGGTGCGGTATGTGAGCAGTGCAATGACCTTTGGAAGTGCATATCTGGTCAGCCAGATTCTTGCGATTTTAATCGGAGCTTTTTATGGTGTTTTATCCTGGCAGCTTTTGTTTGAGATGGCTGCTGCATCCCTGGAGGGGATTCTGGTTTTTCTTTGCAGCTATTCTGCTGTATTGCTTTCAATTATGCTGACAGGAAAGATGCTGACCACTATTTTTGCAGTTGGGGTATTTGCTGGTTACATTCCCATGATTTGGCTGTTGGTAGTGGGAATGAAATCCGTTTTTCTGACAGCGAAACTGGACAGCTACAGTGTAGTGGAAACGGAAATTTTAAAATGCTCCTCTCCTTGGGCATTCAGTCTGTCCCACATTTTGGCAGGAAGAATAGGACTGACTGGAAATATACCGAGCCTGGGCTGGATGTGCCAGCTTCTGGCGCTTGCCGCTGCACTGACCGCAGCTTCGCTGCTGCTGTACCGTATCAGAAAAACAGAGGCTGCAGGAAATGCGCTTGCTTTTGCGAAAACAGAAGGCATCATCAAATTGATGCTCTGTGTTCCGGTCTCAATATTCTCTGCTCTGATTGCAAATGAGCTGTTTTCTTCTGTTGTGTGGGAGATTATTTTCCTTCTTTTGTTTGGGACCTTGTCCTGCATGATTATAGAGTTTATTTACCGGTGGGATATTCGTATGGTTTTCAAGAAAAGGGGGTATCTTGCAGCAAATTTTGTGATTGCAGCAGTGTTGTTTTTTTCGGTGCGTTTCGATGTGATGGGATATAATACGTATCTGCCGGCCAAAGATGAGCTTGCAGCTATGTCTGTGCAGGAGACGCGTTTTAACATTCATTATCCGGAAGTAAGCAAGTATCGTTCCAGTATCAATTACAAGAAAGCAGTCCTGGATTATCTGGAAACGGATGATTTTGACGGTCTGTACCAGCTGGCAGAATCCGGCGTGCAGAATCTGGAAAAGAATATAAATGGAAGAAGCACTTGCATCAGCCTTAAATACCACACCAAGAGTGGAAAAGAAGTGTATCGGATGTATCCTGTGGAAGAAGAACTGTATCTGGATGTCATGGATGATCTGATGCAAAATAAGGAATTCCGTGAAAAATATTTTCCGGTTCTTACCTGGGATGAAGAGGATATCAGTAAAAATGCGATACAGGCGGGTGTGTATATGACGGAAATACTTCAGCGCAGACAGCTTTTCAGACAGGGATTCTCTGATACGGATGAGGGGCTTGAAGGGACGCGCAATACGGTATCTGCAGATGATATGGAGGATGAGGAAATCGGGAATATTATTGAAAATGAAGCCTTAACAGAGCGTGCGGCATATCAAACAGATGAGTACGTTTATATTGATGTGCCCGTAGCAGATCGGGAACGTCTGATAGAGGCATACTGTAAAGATCTGGAGCAGGCTTCCTGGCGTGATATCTGGCTGGCTGAAAGTTATCTTCGTTTTACAACAGACCAGGTTTCCTGGCAGACTGATTTGTATCCTCTGAAAGACACATTTGAGAATACGCTGAAGGTGCTGAGTGAGATTCACCAAAGCGGGCAATCAATGTGAGGATTGTTCGGAAAAAGACTGCAAATGCTGCTATGTATTTTTAGATCGCATTTGACATCAGAAGGCAAGGCAGCCGCACAGGCTTTACAGATGTGCGGCTGCCTTGCTGTTTGCTTTTTTAGAGTTTTCGTAATATAATCTAAAAAATATGTTTTTTGAGGTTTTGCGATATTTGATGCAAAACAGAATCCAGATATCAGAACAGTCCAGCTAAGAAATGTCAAGAGGTAAAATGAAAAATGTTAAAAAAAAGTTTTT
>CAOJHI010000196.1 GCA_948436005.1 uncultured Lachnospiraceae bacterium | reverse complement strand
CAGCAGATATGAAGGTGCGCCTGGAGGTAGACATCCATGACGGAAAGAACTGGTATGAGGCGAAATAAGATAAAGAGAAAGTTCTTGGAATTACAGGCGGTGTCAGAGAGGGATGAAATAGAGTGAAAGTTCTTGGAATTACAGGCGGTGTCGGTGCGGGAAAAAGTACGGTGCTGGAATATCTGAGAGAACGGTACCACGTACGCGTTATTTTAGCAGATGAGGTCGGAAGACTTTTGCAGCAGCCGGGGCAGGAATGCTATGAGCAGATTCTGCGGGCATTCGGACCGGGAATTCTGGAGGAAAAGGCAGGAGAGATCGACCGGCAGAAGCTTTCCGCGATTGTTTTTGCGGATTCCCATCAGCTTTCGCGTCTGAATGCAATTGTACATCCGGCCGTAAAAGCATATATAATAGAAGAGATCGATAAAGAAAGGCAGCAGCGGGCAGTTCCCTTTGTTGTAATTGAGGCGGCTCTTTTATTTGAGGATCATTATGATCAGATCTGTGATGAGATCTGGTATATTCACACAGAGACAGAAGTGAGAATGCGACGGCTTGCCAAAAGCCGCGGCTATACAGAAGAAAAGTCATGCCGGATTATGAAAAATCAGATGTCTGAGGAGCAATATCGCGAAAAATGTAATTTGGTGATTGACAACAGCAGTGAATTTGTGGAAAATACCTATGAACAGATAGATGAAGGATTGATACGACATGGATTTTTGTAGTATAGCCAGCGGGAGCAGCGGAAACTGCATTTTTGTTGGCACAGATCATACAAGTGTGCTGATTGATGCAGGAATCAGCGGAAAAAGGGTAACTGCAGGGCTGCATTCCATTGACAGGAAGCCGGAAGAACTGGATGGAATCTTGATTACCCATGAACATTCGGACCATATCAAAGGACTGGGCGTTCTTGCAAGAAAGTATGGAATTCCAGTGTACTGTTCCGCAGGTACAAAAAAAGCGATGCTGGAACAAAATATGCTTGGAAAAGTAGACGGAACGCTGTTTCATGAGATTGAGCCTGAAGCACATTTCTGTCTGAAAGAGCTGGAGATCTGCCCCTTTCGTGTATCGCATGATGCGGCGGAGCCGCTGGCCTACCGCTTGTCCGGAGGTGGGAAATCTGTGGCAGTAGCGACCGATCTGGGCTATTATGATGATTATATTGTGGGATATCTGAAAGCGCTTGACGCAGTTCTGATTGAATCGAATCATGATGTCAATATGCTTCAGGTGGGGACTTATCCTTATTATTTAAAACAGAGGATTCTTGGATTTAAGGGTCATCTGTCAAATGATAATGCAGGGCGTCTGCTGGGAGAGATTCTGCATGAGAATATGAAAGCCGTAATGCTGGGGCATTTGAGTAAGGAAAACAATTACGAAGCGCTTGCGCTTGCTACGGTCTGCTCGGAGATTACTATGGGGGACAATCCATTTCGGGCAGATGATTTTCCAATTCAGATTGCAAAAAGGGATGAGCCGACACAGCTGATCGCGGTTTAGGTGTCAGGGCAGTTGTTATAGAAGAATGCGCGGAGGAATGAAAAAATTATGAAAAAGACAATTATCACAGTAGTAGGAAAAGACACGGTGGGAATTATCGCAAAAGTATGCACGTATCTGGCGGAAAACAATGTAAATATTCTGGATATTTCACAGACAATCGTGCAGGGATTTTTCAATATGATGATGGTGACGGACGCATCGGCGTCTGAAAAAAGCAGTGTGCAGATTGCAGAGGAGCTGGAGGCAGTCGGAAAAGAAATCGGCGTGGTCATCCGCTGCCAGCATGAGGATATTTTTAATATGATGCATCGTATTTAACCAGGTATAGAGCGAGGAGAAGCAATGATTAATATATTTGAAGTAAACGAGACAAATAAGATGATCACGCAGGAGAACCTGGATGTGCGTACGATTACGCTCGGCATCAGCCTTCTGGACTGTATTGATGATAATCTGGAAACATTGAATGAAAACATTTACCGGAAAATCACAACAACGGCAAAAGATCTGGTTGCAACAGGCGAGGAGATTGAGAAGGAGTACGGGATTCCGATTGTGAACAAAAGGATTTCTGTAACGCCGGTTGCCCTGGTTGGCGGGAGCGCGTGTAAGTCCTCAGAAGATTTTGTGACGATCGCCAGAACGCTGGACCGCGCGGCAAAAGAGGTGGGCGTGAATTTCCTGGGCGGTTATTCAGCACTCGTCTCCAAGGGGATGACAAAGGCAGATGAGTATCTGATTCGTTCGATTCCGGCCGCTCTGTCGCAGACGGAGCGCGTGTGCAGTTCGGTCAATGTCGGGTCTACGAAATGCGGGATTGATATGGATGCCGTGCGGCTTCTTGGTGAGATGATTCTGGAAACAGCGCAGCTCACAAAGGAGCAGGATTCTCTTGGCTGTGCGAAGTTTGTTGTATTTTGCAATGCACCGGATGACAATCCGTTTATGGCAGGCGCGTTTCATGGCGTGACAGAGGCAGATACGATTATCAATGTAGGCGTCAGCGGACCGGGCGTGGTAAAGCATGCGCTGTCGCATGTGCGGGGAGCAGATTTTGAGACACTCTGTGAGACGATCAAAAAGACGGCTTTCAAGGTAACGCGTGTGGGCCAGCTTGTGGCGCAGGAGGCTTCGAGGAGACTTGGTATTCCGTTTGGTATTATTGATCTTTCCCTGGCACCTACCCCGGCAATCGGAGACAGTGTGGCGGATATTCTTTGCGAAATCGGCCTTGAGTATGCCGGAGCGCCTGGCACGACGGCTGCGCTTGCCCTTTTGAATGACCAGGTGAAAAAAGGAGGCGTGATGGCGTCTTCGTATGTGGGAGGCTTAAGCGGTGCGTTTATTCCGGTCAGCGAAGATCAGGGGATGATTGATGCCGTGCAGGCAGGGGCTCTTTCACTTGAAAAGCTGGAGGCTATGACGTGTGTCTGCTCCGTCGGCCTGGATATGATCGCAATTCCTGGTGATACGAAGGCTTCGACCATTTCAGGAATTATTGCAGATGAGATGGCGATCGGTATGGTGAACCAGAAAACGACGGCGGTCCGTGTGATTCCGGTCATCGGAAAAGGAGTCGGAGAGATGGTAGAGTTTGGTGGCCTGCTCGGCTATGCGCCGATCATGCCGGTGAATTCCTATTCTTGTGAAGCATTTGTGAACCGCCGGGGGCGGATTCCTGCGCCGATTCACAGTTTTAAGAATTAAGCTTGTAAATACAGTGTGCAGCTTTTGGCGTAAATTCAGCAAAAGGCTGCACGCTGTTTTTGTGTTGGCGGACGCGAATAATGACAGGCCGTCAGGTCATAGAATGCCGTAAGGCAAAGAGAGGGGTAAAACGCATGAAACTGATTCTGAACTATATCAGGAAGCACCTTGGCATTTTCCTGCTTTCTACTTTTTTTCTGATCGTGGAAGCAATGGCAGATCTTCTCCAGCCCGCGTTTATGTCTGTGATTGTAGACAGAGGAATCAAAAATGCCGATGTGTCCCAGATCCTTCTGTTTGGTATCTGTATGCTGGGGATTGCGCTGACCGGGGCCGTATGTGCTGTGATGCGCAACCGTTTCGCCAGCCGTGTTTCTCAGTCCATTGGCAGGGAGCTGCGGCGAGATATGTACCACAAGGTACAGCAGCTTTCCATGGAAAATATTGACCGTCTGCGTCCGGCTTCCATCATTACCCGCATTACGAACGATGTGGCGCAGATACAGGAGTTTATCAATGGTATTATGCGGATTATGGTGAAAGCTCCGGTTACGTGTATCGGGGCTGTTTTGCTGATTATGATTCAGACACCGGCGCAGGCTCCGGTTATGGCAGGAATCATGTTTACGGCAGCGCTTCTGGTGTGGGGAAATATGCGGATTGGGTATCCGCGGTTTGGAATTGTGCAGAAAAGACTGGATCGTTTAAACAGTGTGACGAGAGAATTTCTTTCTTCTGTGCGGGTCGTAAAGGCTTTTCGTGCAGAAGAGGAGGAAAGGGAGAAATTTGAGGAGGTTTCACTGGAACTTGCCCGTGCTAACACGCTTGCGCTCCGGACCATGGCCGTATTCTCGCCTCTGATCAGTCTGACCGTTAATTTTGGTATTGTGCTACTGCTTTGGATTTCCGGGAGCAGACAGAGTGCGGAAATCGGCAGGCTTATGGCCTCGGTCAATTATATGACGCAGGTGCTGTTTTCCGTCACGATGATCTCCAACACGTTAAATACCGCGGTCAGGGCAACTGCGTCATCTGCGAGAATCAGAGAGGTTCTGGAGGAAAAGCCGGCACAGAGCACATTGGAGAAGCCTCTTATACCGGAAATTACAGGGGATATTTATTTTGAACACGTGTCATTTACTTATGCAGGGGCGGGAAAGGAATCGCTGCATGATATTCATGTGAGGATTCATGCCGGGGAAACGGTTGGGATTATCGGTTCCACAGGTTCCGGAAAATCCACGTTTGTCAATCTGGTGCCCCGGTTCTATGACGCTACGGATGGAAAAGTATGGGTGGATGGGTGTGATATCACACAGACAGATCTCATGCATCTGCGCTCTGCAGTTGCGGTTGTGCCGCAGAAAGCTCTGCTTTTTTCCGGGAGCATCCGAGAGAATCTGCGCTGGGGGCGTGCTGATGCAGAGGATGATGAGTTGTATGCGGCCGCGCAGGTTGCATGTGCGGATACGTTTATCCAACAAAGTGAGCAGGGGTATGACACACAGCTTGGCCAGGGCGGGGTAAATCTTTCCGGTGGTCAGAAACAGCGGCTCTGCCTTGCGCGGGCGCTGGTCCGGAAGCCGCGCATTTTAATTCTGGATGACTGTACAAGTGCGCTGGATGCCCGAACGGAGTCGGAAGTGCTAAGCGGTCTGCGAAAGCTGGCAGGCAGCATGACGGTATTGCTCGTCAGCCAGAGGATTTCCACGGTCATGCATACAGACCGTGTTTTGTGTCTGGATAACGGGCGTGTGGCAGGCTTTGGAACGCATGATGAACTGATGGCTTCCTGCACAATCTATCAGGAGATTTATCATTCTCAGATCGGAGGTGGGCATCATGGCTGATAAAAGCGGAGGAGTACCTCCGGCAAATTTAAACGGCATATCACGTCCCGGCCGCGGAGCGGTTGTGGTAAAACCTAAAAATATGAAAGGAACGCTGGGCAGGCTGTGGGCATTGACCCAAGGAGAGAGGAAAGGACTTGGGTGGATACTTCTGTTATCTGCGCTTGCATCGGCGTCTTCCATTCTTTCCCCTTATGTGACGGGAAGGGCGGTAACGGCAATCAGCAACCATGATCCGGTTTTATGGATTCTGGTTTTTCTGACCGGATTGTACTTTACTGACTGGCTGGTGAAATTTTTGCAGTCATTTTTTATGGCGTCAATCGGACAGCGCGTGATACACCATATACGGAGGACTCTGTTCGGATGGATCAGGACGCTTCCGCTTGCCTTTTTTGACCGGCACAGGCATGGTGAACTGATGAGCCGTCTGACCAATGACGTTGACAATATCAGTACCACGATCTCGAATTCTCTGACGCTTCTTATGACGTATAGTTTTACGGTTATCGGTATTTTTTTCATGATGCTGTATCTGAGTCCGTTTTTAACACTGGTATCGCTGGTTGGTGTTGGGCTGATCTTTCTGCTTACGAAAACAGTAACAAAATATACCAGAAAACTTTTCCTGCGGCAGCAGAAAAGCCTTGGCCTGCTGAATGGCCAGGTGGAAGAAAGCATTTCAGGATTGCCGGTGGTCATGGCATTTTGCCGGCAGGAGGAGATGGAGCGGGAATTTGGGGAAAGAAATGATGAACTCTGTAAAATATCCGTAAATGCTCTGATCTGTGCAGGCTATCTGATGCCTATTATGAATGTGATCAATAATCTTTTGTATGTGGCAATCTCTGTATTGTGTGGGATTTTGTTTATTCATGGCAGGATTACAGAGCTTGGGCTGGTTACAAGCTTTTTACTCTATGTGCGTCAGTTCACCCGGCCGTTTGTGGAAATTGCGAATATTTATAATAATTTTCAGACAGCTGTTGCCGGAGTGGAGCGTGTATTTGAAATACTGGATGAACAGCCGGAACCGGCTGACCGGGAACACACAGTTCGCATGGAGTATCTGCAAGGAGAGATTGAGTTTCGCCATGTATGGTTTGGATATTTGCCGGAACACCCGG
>CAOJHI010000195.1 GCA_948436005.1 uncultured Lachnospiraceae bacterium | reverse complement strand
TCTAATCCGGTAAAATACCCGGTCAACAATCGCAGAGGACGGTATCTTCAGCCCGCTTTTTTTGTTCATTACAAGCTCTATTTCCAAAAATCGGTCAGTCGCATAACGTACCAGGGAATTATCCATAGAAATTTTACCAAAAGCCTGATCGCCGTTCTGAATCACCGAAAATGGCGCAGTAAAAGTCTCGTTATCTTTGAGGAAACGAAAACGGATTTTTGTCATATCAGAGAGCTCTGTGAGCAGCTTCTTGTCAATTGGAAAATACAATGCCCAGTTTTCATCTGTAATCAATTTAAAAAGAGGCTGACCGGCTCTGACATTTTTCTGATTCCGCAGTTTTGTCGAACTGTATCGGGTCTGATCAAACGCTTCTGAAGTCAGCTGTTCCTCTTTTAATGTCTCCATCCCATCTATATTGTAAACTACAAAACCGGAGGCAGGCGCATTGCATTGGTTGCGCACATTTACATAACCGCTGGAATTCTGTTCAATAATTTCCGAAATAGAACTTTCCATTGTTGCCTTCAGATCATACGTTTTCTGGAAAGCACTCCCTGAATAATTAATCGTAAAACTGGACATCGTATCACGAAGCCTGCTTGCCTCTTTGTCATCCAGTACAAAATCATTGATCATGACCGGATCCAGAGATCCTGTTTCATTGACAGAGCAAACGGTGCTTCCGGCAGAAGCCTTGCTTCCCTCACGCTCAAAATAACGCACACTGCCTGACTGTGAAGCAGTAACAATCTCTTCCGTACGCAATGAAAGCGCATGGTAACGGTAATTTCCCGTAATCGTTCCTTTCATGACTTCATAAGAGGTGATATGCGTTTCTGTCATATACATAAAAGTAGAAATAACCATATAAATAAAAAGTGTTCCAAACAGAAGCGTACCTATATTAAAAAACGAATATTTTTTATATTTTGTAATTTTTTTCTTTTTACTCCGTTTACTCAAAAAAGGTTCCTCCTGTGTGTTTCATAAAAGGTCTTACCGATTATTTTACCATGTTCCTCTTTTTGATACAACCTTTGTTCTGAATAAAAACCAATTTTCAGGGAAGACTAAAGCTATCCTAATCTGAAAAGGAGGGAAAGACATGGGAAGATGTTTTGATTATACAGCTCTGACACTCGTCATTATTGGTGCTGTCAACTGGGGCCTGATTGGTTTTTTCAAATTAGATCTTGTAAATCTGCTCTTTGGAAATATGACATGGATTTCAAGAATCATCTACGCTCTGGTCGGTCTGGCCGGTCTGTATCTGCTCAGCCTTTATGGTCGGGTGAGAGAAATGGGAAGAGAATAAAATACATTGCAAAACGCCTGAAGCTTTCCGGATACCCAGAATACTTCAGGCGTTTGTATGTAACTTTATTATAATTCCGCAATAATATTTTCTTTCAGATTCTCAGAAATCGCTGCAGCATTGACAGAAATGCTGATAACAAAAGTCACATGGAACTTCTCACCAATCTGTACAAGCTTCTCAAGCAGCTCATTTACCGTTGCTTCATCCGTTCCAGATATTTTCAAAAAGCTGTCAAGATACATCTGCTCAAGATCATGATCCTGAGAAATAATACCGTAAATAAATCCAAGAAACTCTCCACTTGACTGAAGATCAAATCCGGAAACATCAATCAACCGAACCTTATTATTTAACTCATACATATGTTTGGCACTTTTATCCAGATAAACGATGCTTCCATGCGCATTCTTTACTTCTGTGTTCGCTTTATCAAGCAGAACCTTTGTCTTTCCTTTTCCCTTTTCACCTACGATTAACTGTATCATGGCCAATCTCCTCCTTATAGTAGCGGATATAAATTCATGCTTTGATTATAGTCTATTCAACAGAAAATTACAACACCTAAATCAAATTTCAAGGCTAAATTCACACATAATTTCTCTAATCAGCTCTCGATTAGTGATAATAACTGATTCATCTCTGCGTAGAGAGATTCTTTTGAATCACAATGCAAAATAATTGATAAATATGGATTCCCATACGGATCTTTGGTGAGCAGGGCCAGACAATTACCTGCTTCGTCTGTTGTTCCTGTCTTGCCTCCATATACGGTAACATTATCCGGAGCATCAGCGTCATTCGTAAAATAATGGTTGGTCGATTCCCAGGTTACTGCTACCGGAGAACCGTCAATTCTCGAATACTCTGCATAATAGTTCTTCCTGCTGATAATGTCCTGAAAAATTTCGTATTCCAATGCTGCGTTCATCATCAGATAAATGTCATATACGGTTGTATAGTGATCCGGATCTGTCAGTCCGTGCGGATTGGTAAAATGGGTATTCGTTGCCCCGATCTTTCTGGCTTCCTCGTTCATCATATTTACAAAATTCTCAACAGAGCCGCCCACATGCTCGGCAATCATCATACCAGCGTCATTTCCGGAAGCAATCATCAATCCGTAGAGCAGCTGCCGCAAAGACAGAACATCCCCCTCTTTGATATCGCAGACAGAAGAACCGTATTCAATATCCTTTACAATGGGCGTTACGGTTATGATGTCATCAAGGTTTCCGTATTTCAGCGTAACAAGGGCTGTCATGATCTTTGTGATACTGGCCTCGCCACGTTTTGTAAATATATCTTTTGCATAAACCGTCTGTTTTTTATTAAGGTCAAATAGCCCGGCCGAATACGCACTTAACGAAAGAGCCTGTGAATTGATTTCACCGCCTGCAACGCATAGTTCTCCGGCAAATGGTTCCGCCACATTTCCGGAAGATAGTGTATTTCCGATTCCGAGCACCATATCAGCTTTGTCATATGGCTGTGCCAGCGTATAATCATGCGACCGGAGCACAAAATAATAAACAAAAAAGCATAACAATAACGAAACCAGGAATAGAATAACCGCCATCCCGACTAGCTGCCGCTGTTTTTTCTGCTCTTTTTGTTCTTTTGCCTGAATCCTCATCCATTCACGTTCTGTATACGCAGACCGTAAATCAGAATTATCTGTACATCTCACGCCACTCAAGATCCCCTCTATCCAATGATTTCAGTAAAAGCTCTGCCGATGCAATATTGGTTGCCAGAGGGACATTGTGGATATCACACAGCCGAAGCACTTTATTAATATCCAATTCACTGCTTCTCGCACTGCCCGGATTGCGGAAAAAGATTACCAAATCGATCTGATTCTGTTCAATCATTGCCCCGATCTGCTCTTCTCCGCCGATATGCCCTGCAAGAGTTTTGTGAATATTCAATCCGGTAACTTCTTCAATCAACCGGCCTGTCGTCCCGGTTGCATACAGCATATGCTTGGCCAGAATGTTCCGATAGGCAATACAAAGATTCTGCATCAGTTTTTTCTTTGTATCGTGTGCAATAAACGCTACTTTCATGAAGCCTTACCTCCTTAATATTTTCTTGTCTGAAGTCCGACATTCAGCACGAGCCCAATCCCGATGTAAAAACTGACAAGAGAGGTCAGTCCGTAACTCACAAAGGGTAAGGTGATTCCAGTATTTGGTATAATACCGGTCGTTACTGATATATTAACAAAACTCTGGAAAAAAATCAATGCAGACATGCCTGATGCAATCAGTGTTCCTGAAAGTGTTTTCGCCCTCCTTCCGATCATAAGGCATTCCATGGCAATGATAAACTCAAGGAGTACAATCATACAGCAGCCAATAAAGCCGAGCTCTTCTCCCGCAACTGCAAAAATAAAATCAGTCTGAGGCTCTGCAATAAAATTACCGTTTTTAACAGAACCGACGTCATCGTTGTTCAGGCCCTTTCCGTAAAGCTGCCCCGAACCGATTGCTTTAATGGAATTCTGCTGCTGATAAGCATCCTGCGGATATTCCTCCGGTCTGAGCCATGCGTAAACACGTTTCATCTGATATTCATCTACCAGCTTCTGATCCGGCTGCAAAAGTAGACTCATCAGGATAACCATGAGAGGAATACATACAATCAGAATTCCTCCTACGATTTTATAGCTGAGTCCTGCCATAAAAATAAGGACACAAAACAAAAGCGCCACAACAATCGTGGTAGAAAGATCCGGTTCTTTTACAATCAGGAAAAGCTGAACGCCAATTAAAATCACGGAAAAGACAATAATCCGGAAACTGTTTATCTTATCTTCGTGCACTTCAAAAAACTTTGCAAAAAACATAATCAGCATAATCTTTACAATATCTGACGGCTGAAACTGAAAACCGATGTTAATCCACCTGGTCGCACCGTTTACATTCGTCCCGACTAAAAGAACTGCTGCCAAAAGTCCGGAGCCTGCAAGATAGATAAGCCAGTAAAAGTTAAGCAGCCATGTATAGTCAAACAAAGATACAATCAACATGATTACGATACCCGCTATCATTCCCTGCATCTGCCTTGTCTGAAATTCACTATTCGCACTGCCAATTATGAGAATTCCCAGTATAGAAAGAACTACAACCCATAAAATCAGTCGAAACCGATAATCACTTAATTTGTATTGTCTTAACATCGTGTACTCCTCGCTTTGCTCCGCTGACAATGTCTATGCGTATTTTCAAAGCCTCTTTATCCAAATCCATGTATTTCGAAAGGACACCCATTACTTCCTTCTGAAGCTGACGCAGTTCGTCCTGATTACAGGACAGCCGGTCCGATGCGACCGTCAGCCTCGTTCTCTCTCGTGCAATCTGACCAGAAGTCCGCAAAAAATCCTTTTGAAACGTTTTCATGACGGCCTCCTACTTTTTTCTGAAAAGTGCAGCCATCCGGTGCAGCAAAGAAGAACCTGCATCAAGGTCAGTAAGTGCTACGGTTTCTCCAAGCACTCTTCTTGCAATATTCAAATAAGCCTGTCCGGATATTGTATCGCTGCCAATCACAGGTTCACCATGATTTGCCGCGATCACCACACTCTCCTCATCCGGAATTGCACCCAGCAGATTTACAGCCAGAATATCGATAACATCTTCCACGGACATCATCTGCCCACGTCTCACCATGTCCATACGGATGCGGTTTACAACAAGATCAATCTTTTTAATTCCGGCGCCCTCCAGCAGTCCGATAATCCGGTCTGCGTCACGGATTGCCGACACTTCCGGAGTCGTGACAACAATCGCACGGTCTGCGGCTGCTATTGCATTTCGAAATCCCTGTTCAATTCCTGCCGGGCAGTCCAGAAGTACGTAGTCAAAAATTTCTTTCAGACTGTCTACCAGTTTCATCATCTGCTCCGGTGTCACAGCACTTTTATCTCTTGTCTGTGCAGAAGGCAGCAAATAAAGATGCGGATAATGCTTGTCCCTGATCAAAGCCTGTTTGATGCGGCAATTTCCTTCCACCACATCCACCAGATTATAAATGATACGGTTTTCCAGTCCCATTACCACGTCAAGATTGCGCAGCCCAATATCTGTATCTACCAGAACTACCTTTTTGTTCAGACGCGCAAGGCCTGCTCCGATGTTTGCCGTGGAGGTAGTCTTTCCGACTCCTCCCTTTCCTGATGTAACAACGATTACTTCGCTCATGAATTTTTCCTCCCACTTCTCCTTAAAACGTATCCATCTTTCGTACTTCATCAGTTTTCGGATTCCAAACCTGAAAACTGTCCTAAGGAGCTTTGGAGCGCTCCGGTAATCAGCCGAAATAATCCATCAGCGTTTCGTTTGTGATCGGCTTGATCTGGAGATGATCCTCTTTCACATAAACAATTTTCGGATCAATCGGGTACTCCCCCGTGTCTGCCTTTTTGACAATCGCGCTGCGCGCCGTCTTATCAGCAATGCGCACCTGCATCGGTTTCATCGTAAGCGCTGCCGCAAAACAACTGGAATCTCCGGCAGCGCCGGCATAAATATTCCCCATGCAGCAACCCAGAATCACAATATTTCCTTTTGAAATCACCTGGGCTCCGGGATTGACATCTCCGATAATCACAATACTTGTCTCCGTCTCAAGCACCTGGCCGGAACGCAAGGTTCCACGGTAAAACTGCCCGTTCTCCTGCTGTTTTTGTTCCATGGCATGTACCACAGCCTTTTTGTAATATGCTTCTGTTTCTTTCGACTCATCGACAATACAGATCACGTTTATACCGGAATTCTGCACGATCGTTTCAACCAGTGCATGCTCCTGCTCTCTTGTAAGAACCCTGCCCCGAAAGGTCAGTGCAAGGCTGGCTTTTTTGAAAAACCCGGCAGCGGCGCCGAATTTCTCACCCACTGCCATCAGCAGTTC
>CAOJHI010000194.1 GCA_948436005.1 uncultured Lachnospiraceae bacterium | reverse complement strand
CCTGTCTTCTGCAGATTTTACCTGTGTGCATGCTGCTTCTTTGCAGGGCCGATACAGCAGCTCTTTTACCTCTGTATTCAGAAATACTTTTACTTTACTTTGCCGCATTCTCTTTGCCAGAGCTGCGATCACATCCGAGGAATGATCGGACACCGGAAACACACGGCCCCCTCGTTCTGTCTTTGTAGAAAGCCCTGACTCTTCAAAAAAATCAATTGTGTCCTGACTCGTAAATCCGTAAAACGCACTGAATAAAAACTTCTGATTCACACAAACTGCCTGCAAAAGCTCCTCCACACTACAGTCATTGGTCAGGTTACAGCGGCCCTTGCCTGTGATATACAGTTTTTTCCCAAGCTTCTCATTCTTCTCAAACAGACACACCTCATGCCCGTTCTGTGCCGCCGTCACTGCGGCCATCATCCCGGCAGCTCCGCCGCCGACAATCGCTATTTTGCTCATCCTTTTCCCTCTTCCACCCTGATATCCTATTATACATTTCCTGTCTCGCCTGCGCACACCGTTCCATTTTGCAGTTCAAACCAGAACTCCACGCCGTCCGCAAGATTGTGCACACCGTATTTCTGGTGATGCGACTCCATGATTGCCTTCACAATGGACAGGCCGACACCGCTTCCGCCATACTCCCGTGTCCGCGCCTTATCAACCTTATAAAATTTATCCCAAATCAGACCAAGTTCTTCCTCTGGGATCAATTCTCCGGTATTGGAAACACACACGCGCACCACATCCCCCTCCGGATGAACCTGCACGCGTATCCTCCGCTCTCCGCTCACGTGATTCAGCGCATTGCTCAGATAGTTTGTCAGAATCTCCTCTATCTTGAACTCGTCTCCCCACACATACACAGAGCTGTCCCCCGAGAATTGAATTTCTGCCCCTTTTTGCTGTGCCAGAATCGCCACAGCCTGAATTTTATTTTGAATCAGGTCACAGATATCAAACCGTTCCATCTCCAGAGTGTCCCTGCCGAACTCCAGCTGATTCAACGTCAGAAGCTTCTGCACCAGCGTATTCATTTTAGAAGCCTCATCCATGATCACCTCACAGTAAAATTCCCGGCTTTCCGCATCGTCATTGATACATTCCTGCAGGCCTTCCGCATAGCCCTGAATCAGCGCAATCGGCGTTTTCAGCTCATGCGAGACGTTTGAGAGGAATTCCTTCCGCATATCGTCAATCTTTTCCTTTTTTTCAATATCCTTCTGAAGCTCATTGTTCGCCACAAGAAGCTGTGAATACGCTTTTTCCAGATTTTCGGACATCTGATTAAAGTACCTTCCAAGCTGGCCGATTTCATTGCTTCCGCCGCTTGTATATTTTGCATCAAAATCAAGCCCTGCCATCCGTTTGGAAAGCTCTGTCAGCTCGCCGAGCGGCTTTGTGACACGCTTTGAGATCAGCCATACAAGGACTCCGGCAAGCAGCGCTCCGGCAAGGCAGATATACATCACAAACTCATTCGCGATGCGCACACTGTCCCGGATGCTTTCCATATTGATACGCATCATAAAGTAGAACCCTTTGTCCAGCGTCCCCCACATTTCCAGATAGTCGATTGCCACCGCAGAATCGTATTTTTTCTGAATCGTATAATTGTCCGTCTGCTTCAGAATCGCATCCTCATCCGCAATATCGAGTCCGATCCGGTACCCGTTCAGACGGCCAAGCATAATCCTCACATAATCGGTTTCTTTATAAGTCGTATCCGTCCAGATCAGCCTTCGGTAATTCTCATCAGTCACAATAGAAAAAATACTGTTTGCATTACAGATTTCCTCATATTCATGCAGGCTGGCCTCCTCCATGCTTCCGGCATCTGAGATATTGTTATTCAGCGTCTCATAAGCTGCCTCAAGCGCATCCTGTTTGCGCACGGAATAAAAATCCCCAAGAAAGAAAGTATTAATCAGATAATTGGCCAGAAACAGCAATGCCATCAGCCCTATAAAAATAACAGTCAGCTGTTTTCGAATGGAAATATTCATCGCGCTTTAACCTTCCACTTCAAATTTGTACCCCATACCCCATATTGTCTTGATGTAATCGCCGCGCTCCCCGAGCTTGCTGCGCAGTTTTTTCACATGTGTATCAATCGTCCTGGCATCTCCAAAATAGTCGTAATTCCATACACTGTTCAGAATCTTCTCTCTTGAGAGCGCAATCCCCTGATTCTGAATAAAATACGTCAGAAGCTCAAATTCTTTATAGCTCAGGTCTACATTCTTCCCATCTATCTTTACTTCATGTGCAGCCTTATTCAGCTCAATTGCCCCGGCCCGCAAAATATCATCCGCCACAATCCCTCCTGTGCGGCGCAGAATCGCTTCCACCCGCGCCACGAGAATCTTCGGGCTGAACGGCTTGGAAATGTATTCATCCACACCGAGCTCAAATCCAAGCAGCTCGTCCCGCTCATCGGATTTCGCTGTGAGCATGATAATCGGAACTTTTGAATAACCGCGAATCTCGCGGCATACCTGCCAGCCATCCATCTTCGGCATCATCACATCGAGAATCACCAGCGCGATATCCTTGTCCGCAAAAAAAAGGTCCACCGCCTGTTCTCCATCCTCAGCCTCTATCACCTCAAACTCTTTTTTCACCAGGAAATCCCGCACAAGCTTGCGCATCCTTGCCTCATCGTCCACTACCAGCACCTTTAAACGTTCCATCCGCATTCCGCTCCTTTTTCCTTATTTTCACTGCAACGTTCTGTCACAGGCTTTTATCACAGATCACAGTTTTCCCCTGCCGTCTGACAAGATATAAAACCTCTTTGTCTGATATACCACATATTTATGATAAATATGTGAACCCTGGCGCCAAATTTCTTTTTTCACTCATCGTACGATATTTGCTCCGATTTTGCAAGGCGGCAATAAAACCAGACGAAAATTCACAGCAGTTGCTGTTTTTTGCATAAAAAAATTTTTGTTTCTCAATGGAAAATTTTTCCCGACAACAAAAATACCGACACACACTGCTTATGGCTAAAAAACGGTACTCTGCCAGCCCTAAGCAGCCGGCAAAGTACCGTTTTTTTATTCCTGTTTACTATTTTCCAAAGTCAAAATGGCACCATACCTCATGTCCGTTTCCACAGTCCCGCTTCTTTGGCGCCTGCGTTTTACAGATTTCCTGGCATTCCCGGCATCTTGTGTGGAAGGGACAGCCGGAAGGCGGAGCGTCCGCAGACGGCACATCCCCGGTCAGCACAATCCGTTTTTGCGTACGGTGCAGCTGCGGCACCGGAACCGCGCTCAGAAGCGCCTGTGTATACGGATGACGCGGGTTGGAAAACAGCTCCTTTTTCGGCGCTGTCTCAACCAGCCTGCCAAGATACATGACTCCCACGTAATCTGAAACGTGCTCTACCACTGACAGGTCATGTGAAATAAACAGATAGGCCATTCCCTTTTCCTTTTGCAGCTTTTTCAAAAGGTTAATCACCTGCGCCTGCACGGAAACATCCAGCGCTGATACCGGTTCATCGCAGACAATAAATTCCGGGCCCGAAATCAGTGCCCTTGAAATACAGATCCTCTGCCTCTGTCCGCCTGAAAACTCATGCGGATACCGGTCAAGGCAATCCTCCGACATTCCGCAACTCTCCAGCGTCTCCACCACGCGCTCACGGATTTCTTTTGCCGGGCATAGCCCAAATTCCTTCAGGGGCTCTGCGACAATCTGATAAATGGTCTTCTTGGGATCCATAGAAGAAAACGGATCCTGAAAAATCATCTGCACCCGCATCCAGAGTCTTCGCAATTCTTTGCCCCTGTACGGTACAATGTCCTGCCCGTCCAGTAAAATCTGTCCCCCTGTTGCTTCCGCCAGGTGCAGGATCGTTTTCCCGACCGTCGTCTTTCCGCAGCCGGATTCACCGACCAGCCCGTACGTCGTTCCTGCCGGTATCTGAAAACTTACGC
Organism: uncultured Lachnospiraceae bacterium; assembly: GCA_948436005.1. Taxonomy (GTDB): domain Bacteria; phylum Bacillota; class Clostridia; order Lachnospirales; family Lachnospiraceae; genus Choladousia. The sequence goes on along the minus strand of CAOJHI010000194.1, from coordinate 2,286 downwards.
CGTCAACCGCACGCACTGCTGCTTTCTTTCTTCCCCTTGGAATATAATATTTTTTCAGATCTTTTACTTCCAGCAATACCTTACCTTCCATGCTCTGCGCTCCCCTCTGTCAGCCTGCCTGCAAAGTGGCAGCTCACCTGATGTGTCTGTGAAAGCATCTGCATGGCCGGATATTCTTTCTGGCAAAGGTCAGTACAATACTGGCACCGATTCGAAAAATAGCAGCCCTCCGGCCTTTTTAGAGGATCCGGTACATTTCCCGGAATGGAATACAGCTCCTCTGTCTCCTGATTCAAAACAGGCTTTGACTGCATCAACCCCCTTGTATAAGGATGCGCCTTATGCTCAAAAATTTCCTCCGCTGTTCCCTGCTCTACAATTTTTCCCGCATACATGACAATCACGTAATCTGCCATCTCCGCAATCACGCCAAGGTCATGCGTAATCAGCAGAACAGAGGAATTGATTTCTTCTTTCAAAGTTCTCATCAGGTCAAGAATCTGCGCCTGAATGGTCACATCCAGCGCCGTGGTCGGTTCATCCGCAATCAAAAGCTTTGGATCACCTGCAAGCGCCATGGCAATCATAACTCGCTGGCGCATACCGCCTGAGAGCTCATAGGGATAATTATCATAAATTCCTTTTCGTGTGATTCCGACTTTTTTCAGCAGCTCGTCTGCCATTTCCCGCCTTTTCTTTTTATCCGCCTCCGGATGCTGCTTCTGTACACATTCATCCAGCTGGTCTCCAATCGAAAATACGGGATTCAGGCTGGTCATCGGCTCCTGAAAAATCATTGCAAGCTGCGAGCCCCGCAGCTGCTCCAGCCTTTTTTCCGGTGTCTTTGCAAGATCAATCGCCCCGCTTCCGTCCCCCGGACAGAAACGGATTTCTCCGCCCGCGATCTGCCCCTTGGGTTCCGGCAAAAGCCGCATAACAGAAAGGCTGGTAACTGATTTGCCGCAACCGGATTCCCCTACCAGACCGACTGTTTTTCCGGCCGGGATATCAAAAGAAATATCCTCCACGCTTTTTACTATCCCTTTATCTGTGTAAAACCAGGTCTGAAGACCGCGCACCTCGATAATATTCTCTTTTTTCTCCATTTCAGCCGCATACGTATAATCTTTGCGTTTTTCTGCTTTACAGCGTTTCTTATACTGACGTACGGCCAACTTGTAACTGCCCTTCATCCGCTTTCCCCCTTCTCTACTGTCCGCTTCTCGGATCCAGAGCATCTCTGACTCCGTCTCCCATCAGATTCAAAGCCAGAGCCGAAAGCGCAATTGCAATTACTGGTATAATGATCAGATGCGGGTATGTACGGATGAACTCTCTTCCCTCATTCAGCATCGCGCCCCATTCCGGAGCCGGAGGCTGAATGCCAAGCCCCAGGAAACTGAGCGACGCAATGGACAGAATGGTATTTGACAGGGACATTGCCGCCTCTACAATAATAATTCCCAGTGCATTCGGAAGGACATGCGTAACTGCAATCTTCCGCGTCGACATCCCGGATATTCTGGCTGCGTCAATAAAATCCTGCCCTACCACAGACAGTACAAAGGAACGGATAACCCGGACATAACCAACGGACATCCGGATGCACATTGCGAGCATCAGATTTCGTATGCCGCTTCCCATGGCCGCCACAAGCGTCAAAGTCAGAAGAAATCCCGGAATACAGCTGATTACATCAATCAGACGCATGACAAGATTATCAATCCTTCCGCCTGTCAGTGCGAGCAGGCTTCCGGCAATTCCCCCGACCAGCACAGAAATAGCCACAACCAGAAAGCTCACCCCAAGCGAAACACGCGCGCCATGGATAATTCTGGCAAAAATATCCCGGCCAAGCTGATCTGTTCCAAACCAGTGCGCCGCACTTGGCGACTGAAGCCGTTCCACAATATTCTGCGTGGTCACTTTATCGTAGCTGCAGATCACATCCGCAAACAGCGCTGCCAGGATAAAAACCACCGCAACTGCAAAGCCAAATACAGCAGCCTTATTGCGTGAAAATTTCCGGCAGAAATCTGCAGCCTTCTCACCTCTTCTTTTTCTCATGTCCATCCACCGCCTTACCCTTTTTTCAGATAAATCTGCCTGATTCTCGGGTCAATACCGGCCACCGCAATATCCGCAAGCAGAATAAAAATGCAGTAAATCAAAGACAGAAGAATGGTACAGGCCATCACAATCGGCACATCCTTCGCCTTTATAGCCGTCAGCATCAGATTTCCGATTCCGGGGATGGAAAAGATATTTTCCACCACCACTGTTCCG
>CAOJHI010000193.1 GCA_948436005.1 uncultured Lachnospiraceae bacterium | reverse complement strand
ATAGAGGATTGTAACAGAAAGTTTGGAAAGATTAAATTCCACTGATGGGAAGTGGGAAATTTGCAGAGTTAAATTCCATAGAGGGGTGGAATTTAAGTTTTCAATTGAGCAATTTAAGAATTTATGGGAAGCCTACGTGATTCAGGAAAATTCTGCTTGCAATTTCAAAAAGCACGTATTATAATGATATCTGTACTTTTGTGAGCACGGGGATAGTGCGTCTATTCGTATGCTCAAAAACAGAACAAAGGTGAAAGGAGGATTAACCATGAAGGTTAGATCATCAGTGAAGCCAATCTGTGAAAAGTGTAAGGTAATCAAGAGAAAAGGAAGCATCCGTATTATCTGCGAGAACCCGAAGCACAAACAGAGACAGGGCTAATCACACAAAACGGCGGAAATGGCAGTGAAGGATTTCACCGTCATAAATCAATATAACGATGGAATAAATGAGAATTGACTCTTTTATATAGATAGTCCGGATTTTATTTCGTTGCGATATTGCTTTTAATACCAGCTCAGGATTTGGCAGTACACGATTTTGTGCAAATACCGCTGGCGCAAAATGAGCATGCCATGCAAGAGTGTGCATATTCCTTACGGAACGCGCGGAAGTGTGTACAGGGACCGCACTCACAGCTTAATGAGATGGAAAGGCCGCTTCGGTGGCTGGGCGGCTATGACTGCCCCAATTAGAGACAATAAGAAAATGGAGGAACAATTACATGGCTCGTATTGCTGGTGTAGACTTACCAAGAGAAAAACGTGCAGAAATCGGTTTGACCTATATCTACGGTATTGGTAGAACAAGCTCAAACAAGATTCTGGCTGCAGCGAATGTAAATCCTGACACACGCGTCAGAGATTTGACCGATGAGGAAGTTGCGAGAATCCGTGACATCATCGATGAGCATTACATGGTAGAAGGTGATCTCAGAAGAGATACAGCCCTCAACATCAAGAGACTGCAGGAAATCGGATGCTACAGAGGTATCCGTCATAGAAAAGGCCTTCCGGTTCGTGGTCAGAAGACAAAGACCAATGCAAGAACACGTAAGGGTCCGAAGAGAACAGTAGCTAATAAGAAGAAGTAAGCACTTGACGAAAAAGAGCTTACCGTAAAAAATTCGAAGAAAGTAGGTTAGTTTAGATTATGGCAGCTAAAAAAGTTACAAAGAAAGTGACAAAAAAGCGCGTTAAGAAAAACGTTGAACGTGGACAGGCACATATCCAGTCATCCTTCAACAATACAATCGTTACTTTGACGGATGCACAGGGAAATGCTTTATCATGGGCAAGTGCTGGTGGTCTTGGATTCAGAGGTTCAAGGAAATCTACTCCGTATGCAGCACAGATGGCTGCAGAAACTGCTACAAAGGCAGCGTTAGTACATGGTTTAAAGACAGTTGACGTATTCGTAAAGGGACCGGGTTCAGGAAGAGAAGCAGCAATCCGTGCGCTTTCCGCAAATGGTCTTGAAGTAATCAGTATCCGCGACGTAACGCCGGTACCGCACAACGGATGTCGTCCGCCAAAACGCAGAAGAGTCTAATCAGGGAGGTCTAATAGAGATGGCAGTTAACAGAGTTCCTGTTCTTAAAAGATGCAGATCACTTGGTCTTGATCCGATTTATTTAGGAATAGATAAAAAATCCAACAGAGAGTTAAAGCGTGCGAACCGTAAGGTAAGTGAGTACGGCCTTCAGCTTCGCGAAAAACAGAAAGCAAAATTCATCTACGGCGTGTTAGAGAAACCGTTCCGTAACTACTACAAGAAAGCCGACAGAATGCAGGGCCAGACAGGTACAAACCTGATGGTACTTCTGGAGAGCCGTCTGGACAACGTAGTATTCCGTCTTGGCTTTGCAAGAACAAGAAGAGAAGCAAGACAGATCGTTGACCATAAGCATGTTCTGGTAAACGGCAAGCAGGTGAATATTCCGTCCTACCTGATCAAGGCAGGCGATACAATCGAAATCAAAGAGAAATGCAAAGGTTCTCAGAGATACAAAGACATTCTCGAGACAACAGGCGGACGCCTTGTTCCGGAATGGCTGGATGTAGATGCAGAAGCATTGAGAGGAACAGTAAAAGAGCTTCCGAGCCGTGAAGCTATTGACGTTCCGGTAAACGAAGTGCTTATCGTCGAGTTGTATTCAAAGTAGTCGTGTAGGCAATGAGCCGTGCAAAATCAGCGGGAGACAAAATGTGCGCTTGCGTACATTTTTGTCAGCCGGTGATTTTATAGGACGAAGCCCGCGCCCGACACATTGAACACTTGGTGAGGTGTTTTCAAGCCTGGTGTGAAAGCGTGCTGCGCAGATGGAGCGAAGCGGAATCGAGGGTGCACGGCGGCCTATATTTTAGTATATGTAACTCCCTCAAAAAAGCAAACCCAGTTAAGGAGGGGCGAAATAGTGTTCGATTTCAACAGACCCAAAATTGAAATTGCAGAAATGTCAGAGGATAAAAGATACGGAAGATTTGTAGTGGAACCTCTTGAGAGAGGCTACGGTACGACCCTGGGAAATTCTCTGAGAAGAATCATGCTTTCTTCTCTGCCGGGCGCTGCTGTCAGCCAGGTTAAAATCGAAGGCGTACTGCATGAATTCAGCTCTATTCCTGGCGTGAAAGAAGACGTTACAGAGATTATTATGAATATAAAATCGCTGGCGATCAAAAACACCAGTGAGACGAATGAAGCCAAAATTGCGTATATTGAATTTGAAGGCGAAGGTGTTGTAACAGCAGCAGATATCCAGGTGGATCAGGACATTGAGATCATGAATCCAGACCAGGTGATTGCGACTCTGAACGGCGGTGCGGACAGCAAGCTCTATATGGAGCTTACGATTACGAACGGCCGTGGCTACATCAGTGCTGACAAAGGTAAGTCAGAGGATATGCCGATTGGCGTAATTGCAGTAGATGCGATTTACACGCCGGTTGAGCGTGTGAACCTGACTGTAGAGAATACGCGTGTAGGTCAGATTACCGACTACGATAAGCTGACTTTGGATGTATATACAAATGCAACACTGGAGCCGGATGAGGCTGTCAGTCTTGCTGCAAAGGTATTGAGCGAGCATTTAAGTCTTTTCATTGACCTTTCCGAGAATGCAAAATCGGCGGAGGTTATGATTGAGAAGGAAGATAACGAGAAAGAAAAAGTTCTTGAGATGAACATTGACGAGCTGGAGCTTTCCGTACGTTCCTTTAACTGTCTGAAGCGCGCAGGCATCAATACCGTAGAAGAGCTTTGCAACAGGACTTCCGAAGATATGATGAAGGTTCGTAATCTGGGCCGTAAATCTCTCGAAGAAGTACTTGGCAAACTGAAAGAGCTTGGTCTCTCACTGAACCCGAGTGACGAGTAAGCAGAAAATTTACACGATGGACTAGAAAGCATATCCTCAGTAAGACCGAAGAGCGTGACGATATGTTCCGGAATGGAGGAAAATAGAAATGTCAGGTTATAGAAAACTCAGCAGAACCGCAGACCAGAGAAAGGCTCTGCTCCGCAATCAGGTAACAGCTCTGCTTTACAGAGGCAAAATTGTTACAACAGAATCCAAAGCAAAAGAAGTGCGTAAAATTGCAGAAGGCATCATCGCTATGGCAGTAAGAGAGAAAGATAATTATGAGACTGTTACTGTTACTGCAAAGGTTGCACGTAAAGATAAAGACGGCAAGAGAGTAAAAGAAGTAGTAGACGGCAAGAAAGTTACCGTATACGATGAAGTACAGAAGGAAATCAAAAAGGATAAGCCGAGCAGACTGCACGCACGCCGTCAGATGCTGAAGGTTCTCTATCCGGTAAAAGAGGTTCCGACAGAAGCAGCTGGCAAGAAGAAAAACACAAAGGAAGTTGACCTTGTTGCAAAGCTTTTCGATGAGATCGGACCGAAGTATGCAAGCCGCAACGGTGGTTACACAAGAATCGTAAAGATTGGCCAGCGTAAAGGTGATGCAGCGATGGAAGTAGTTCTTGAGCTGGTATAAAGACAAATCAGCATAACTTAACGCTATATAATTATGAAACAAAAGGACTGTCAGGAAATAGACTGTCCCAGAACAGGGGAGCCAGTGACTCACACAAGTCACCGGCTCCCCTGATATTTTCATTATTCCATTTCAATTGGCCCGACATCAAATCGAAACTGCGCTTTGTAGATCTTATTATTTTCCCCCTTAAAATCAGCATAAACTCTGTAATGAGCCGGATATGCAGGCAAAGAGACTGTGAATGTACTGTCTGATGCGTCCGGAGTAATTGTGTAGCTTGAGGTATGGTTCCAGTTATCAATCTCTAATGTAAATGGTTCGGCCAATTCATGGGGAAAGGAAAAAGTAGCTTCGCACGGTACATAACCAAAGATACCGTTCACTTCATCTTTGAAAGGAGCAGCCTGGTGTATCAGCTCTTCCTTTCCGTTTTGAATCACTGTAAGCTTTTCCAGAGACGCCGGGATATCCCGGCCGGAAAAATCGCCGGGTTCTTCCAGATGTACAGCCGGTGAATAGGTCAGAATAATGGTATCCAGATAACCCCAGTCAATACTGGCTGGCAGATAATAGATGGCTGCCTGACGATCGCCGTAGAAAGGCACGCATTCGGCTGTATAATCTGAGAGCGTAATTCCAAGCTTGCCCTCCGGTGTGTCACAGATACAGGCCAGCTGCCGGTCAAACTGTGAAAAAGAATAGTTTCCTGTCAGACAATCCATTTCGAGTGCAGCGAGATATTCATAAAGAGCTTGTTCATCGATACAAACATAATCGGTATAAAATGAATTATTATTTGAGGAAATATCGCTTATTGTAAGCTGATTCTGCTCCGCACCATGGAACAGAATGTCTTTTCCGGTGCTGTTTCCATAGGAAAGCGCCACATAGCCGCAGGACATGAAAAGAAAAAAGAATGTCAGGCCTATGACAATTGTGCCAGAGCTTCGTGTGTGCGGTTTTATAATTGACCTAAGGCGATAGCGCATGGAAGCTGATGCTGCAGACAGACAGGTGGTAAAACCACGCTCATCCTCGGCGGCGGACAGGAGCAGGCTGGCATATTGGAGCCGGGTCTCCTTATCAGCCTGACGAAGAACAGCCTCATCACAGCTCAGTTCCATATCCTCTGCACTTTTTCGCATGGCACTCCATGCCATGGGGTTGAACCAGCACATAGCTGTACAAAACATCAGGAAAAACTTAGACCAACAGTCTTCTCTGCTGATATGTATGATCTCATGGCGGAAAATCAGCTCCAGCTCCCGGGCTGAATAAGAGCGTTCCGGTAATATGACCTTCATAGTTCTGCGGAAAAGCCCGACCGTCAGGGGTGAAGCGATATCAGGGGAAATCACCAACTGAAAATATGGATTTTTAACTCTGGAGTTTGTGATTTCCTGCTGCCATAAATCAAGAACAGCTTTCTCAGTCACAGGATGAGAGCTCTTTAAAATGAGTTTTCGGAATCTTAAATGTGAGCCTATTTTCCATACCAATACAGACAGAAAACCAACAAGCCATACTGTGAACAGAATCCAGAGCCAGCAGCCGGATACGCGGAACACAAGCAGAGGCTCAGATACTTTCATGACATTTTGTATCGTAATATATAAATAATTAGGAATGAGCCAGAGCATGGCGCAGGCATGGGCGCTGATGTATTTCCGGAAAAACGGGAGTACAAGCAGCAATACAAGATAGTACAGGCTAATATGCGGAAAAATAGTAAAGCAAATGGACAAAAGCATCTGTGCAGAAGGGACTGCTCCCCAAAAAAGGAAAAGCAGAATTGCCAGAAAAAGAAGGAACATAGGCAATATGTTGCCATGAACAATCGGAAGATACCGCTGTCTGTCGTTTCCTGTATGCTCAGAACCGGTTTTATTCTCATGCCAGACGGTCCAGGAAAATGTGAGGCTGAAGATGGTACTGAAAAACCCTTTTATCAAAAGATCTGTATTCATAGCTCACCCCTTTCCAGAAGATTACGAAGCTCTGCGATTTCTTCTTTTGTCAGGCCGCTGTTGCACAGCGCTGTGGCGAACGTAGACAGGCTGCCGCTGCAGAGCTTGTTGAAAAACCGGTTGCCCTGCTCCGCAAGATAAGCTTCTTTCGTGACAAGCGGAATATAGCGGGAGGAGCGCCCCTCCTTTTCAATTCTGATAAACTCTTTTTCCGACAATCGGGTCAGCAGGGTCAGCAGCGTAGTCAAAGCCATCGGATGTGTGCCTTTTAA
>CAOJHI010000192.1 GCA_948436005.1 uncultured Lachnospiraceae bacterium | reverse complement strand
CAATGGGCTGGATGCGTTACAGTTCGCGGCCGGTTGGGCCGTGAACTGTAACGTAATAGCTGCAGGTCATCAATATAAACAGCAGATATTATATGTATATATTTATATATTATTACATAAATTTTAATGGAGAGTTCTATTGACTTTCCACTCTGTGCTTGTTAGAATAAAAACACACGGAAAGTTTACCACTGACCGATATGTGGTATATAAATGGTCGGGTTGAAAGTTTACCGCTGACCAATATGCGGTATATAAGTGGTTGGATCGAAAGCATAGTCCTTCGCTTCAAAGCGGAGGACTTTTTTCATAATGAGGTTAAGCGAATGAAGAAAACGGGAAACCTTGTGACATTCTCCATATTGCGAAATTAGATAACAGCAGAGAGAGTGCATTTTTGATACAGGATATGTTGCCGATAACAGATGAGTATATAGAACGTGAATATACGATAGCTGGAAATCATCTGATGCTGACAAGTGAGCATACAGCTAAAAAGATTGAACAGAAAGCAAAGAAGGTATTGGGTATGCTCAAACGTGGTGTAAAATTTACTTCAACGCAGCCGGATGTAACAGGCATATTAGAAAAGCTGAAGCAAGGAAGATAAAGTTAGCTGTATCAATTACATAGTGTCAGCGCCGCTCTTTTGCGGCGGTGACACCTGCTTATCGTAAATTGAAATAGAATACAGAGCAGCCGGCAGTCAGATTTGCCGGCTGCTTTTGCGCATGTGAGTGAAAAGACATTGCCGTGTGAACAGCAACGACTGTGAATCGCAAAATAAGATTTAATAATAAGTTTTATACAGTTCTTGCTTGACATCTTTGAGGTCCAGTGATATTATATCTATGACTGAAATAGAGTTTTGAGTCATAAAAGAGGAGTAAAGCCATGGCAAGAAGTTTTTCGGAGCAGGAAAAAGAACATATCAGGAATCATTTAATGGAGCTTTGCCGGCAGAGCTGGGCCCGGTATGGTTATAAAAAGACGAGTGTGGATGAGCTCTGCAAAAAGGCGGGTATTTCAAAGGGCGCATTTTATATTTTTTATGAATCGAAGGAAGCTCTGTTCTGTGAGGTCATTTGTTCGGTGCAGGGGCGGATCTGCGATACGGCGTCGCGGATGATCGAGGAGCGCAGGGACAGATTCGGCGCAGCAGAAGCGCTGAAGTTCATTTACCGGGAGTATGACAAGCACAATTTTTTATACGAAGCGGACAGTGAGGATTTTACGATCCTGATGAACAAGCTTTCGGAAGAACAGGCCGGAAAACTGACGGAGTCTGCCGACAGGAGCAGGCGGCTTTTTTCGGACAATCCGTATTTGAAATGTAGGGTGGATGCGGATATGGCGGCTTCGGTGATTTATTCTTTGATTATGAATATCAGGAATAAGGAGATTCTGCCGTACAGCCATGAGGAGACGTTTGATTTTATGGTCGATCACCTGGTCGGCAGTTTATTTGATTAGACACTTACGAATCGTGCTTTTCTGATTTAGCCAGGTTAGGAGGAAGGCCGGTATATGATTTCAGCAAGGAGGTAAGAGATGAAAACAGAGATGATTACGAAAAACAACAGATCCGTTGCGGTGATCCGCAGCGAGGAGCTTTTGATCACGGACGTTCAGTCCGCACTAGACCTGATCATGACTGTAAATTATGAGACAGGGTGCGGGAATATTGCAGTCAATAAAGAGGCGGTTACAGAGGATTTCTTTATTTTGAGCACCTGCCTGGCCGGGGAAATCCTGCAGAAATTTATCAATTATGGTGTGAGATTTGCAGTCTATGGAGATTTTTCAAAGTATACGAGCAAACCGCTGAAAGATTTTATGTATGAGAGCAATATGGGACGGGATTTTTATTTTCAGCCGAGTGCGGAGCTTGCGGTTGAGAAGCTTACAGCGCTGTAAAAATGACGTTTTGTCAGCGTGCAGCGCTGTAAAATTGATGTCTTGTCAGCTTGTATCGCTGTAAAAATGACGCTTTGTCAGTTTGCTGCGGGGGGCTTTGGTCGAATATGCTGTGCTGGTTCCTTTCGGAAAGGAAAATAGATAGTGAATATAGAACGTATCATGGAAACGGTGCTTCCTAAATGAATGGAGGCGCCGTTTTTTTGATGCCATCCATACGTTGAACCAGCTCCCAACCATCAGCACCTAACTCATTTAATTGCATTTCAAACTCTTGTGCAATCTTTTCATATTGCTTTCTGCTCACAGCTAAAGATGTTGCGATTGTTATAATTCTATATTCATATTTTTTATTTGAAGATATCCCTCATTCAAACAGGAATTTATACACCAAATCCATTTGTTAATCCGATAAAGACTAAAATCATTCCCGCTATTCGTATTCCCTTTTTCGCTCTTTCTTGTTCTAAAGAAGTTATGTTTTTAGGATACACCGGGTTAATGAAAAAAATAAGACCCGTAAAAACCCATGCAAGATTGTAATACATATCCTTATTCATATCCTTATTGAACCATAAGGAACTTATAAATCCCACAATAACTAAAATCATAGTAACGATTATTTGAGTTCGAAAAGTTAATCTCATTTTCATTACCTCCACAAGCGCCGATTTATCGATTTGTACTGGGAAAATTATACCATACCCAATTACGAAACACAATCCTCGTTCCACGTCCCTTTACGGTCTGGATTTTTGCCGTTGCCGTTTTGACGCCGAAAACAGGGAACAGTATGGAATGCTGCGCAATAGGGGGTGAAAAGGATTGATTTTTAAGGCGTTGAGGACGCAAAAATCTATAGGAAAAGGGCTTTATACTACCTACCCTCGAAAACGGTTTCTAACCGTCCACAGGTGCGCCTTGCACCTTTTTCCTGCCCCGTTTCCCGCCGCGCTGAAAAGTTTGCGTCAATAACTAAAAAAAGCACTTGACAAAACGCACCGTGTGAACAGCAGCCATTAACGTGTTTATAATTAGATAATTATAAAATATATTTGACAAGTATAATATTATATGATAATGTTATACACATAAAATAAATTATATGGAGGTAAAACATTGAAAAGGTATTGGAAAAATAATCGTTTGATTCTCGCGGCGGCGTTGGTACTCAGTGTGATTTCGTCGGCATTGACAGCCGGCATTTCCGTTCTGCTCCGGGAAGTCGTGGATGCGGCGGCAGCGAAGCAGGCGGCGGTGTTCGGGAAGCTGTGTATATTTACGGTGATTTATATTTTGCTGATTTGTGGAACGAGCTTTTTCAGCTCAGTTACGGCAAAATTTCTTACCGGGAGGATCATAAGGGAGTACCGGCGGGACGTGTTTCGGGGGATCATGGGCCGCCGGCCGTCCCGGTATTATCAGGAAAATACGGCGGACTATATTTCCGCGCTGACCAATGATATGAAGCTCATTGAAGAAAATTATATTATCGCTTTGCTGAACAGCTTTGAACTGATCGTGATGCTGGCGGCAACGCTGGTCATCCTTGTACTTTTGAGCCCGCTGGTCACGGCGCTTTTGATGGCCACATTTCTGCTGATGCTTTTAATTCCGTCCTTGATCGGGCGGTATCTGGAAAAACGGCAGACACAGGTTTCCCGGCAAATAGCGGTCTTTACGGAAAAGTTGAAGGATCTCCTGTCCGGTTATGAAATCCTGAAAAGCTACAGCCGTACAGAGGATGCCAACGACTGCTTTCAGATTGAGAATGAAACCGAAACCCGGGTAAAGTTTCGCGCGGCCAGGTTGTTTGCGCTGAACGAAGGGATTTCCGATACACTTTCTGTCCTGTCGGTCGCGGTAGTGCTTTTTACATCTGCCTGGCTTGTCCTGATCGGACGCATTTCCACGGGGACGCTTCTGGCGCTGGTGCAGCTGAGCAGTACATTTACGGCGCCCATCATTATGCTGATGCAGAATCTCCCAAAAGTCCGCAGTGTAAAATCTGTGATTGCACGTTTGAATGATTATGCGGACAGCGGGGAGGCAGAACAGGCGGGGCAGGGGATTCCGACGTTTGAGCATGAGGTGGAGTTAAAGCACATTTCTTTTTCCTATGATGAAAATACACCGGTTTTGTCGGATGTTTCGATGCGGTTTGAAAAAGGGAAAAAATACGCGGTTATGGGGCCCAGCGGATGCGGCAAGAGCACGCTTCTAAAGCTGATGACCGGCTGTTTTGAAGGCTACGGCGGCAGCATATTGTATGACGGGCGGGAACTGAATACATTGAATCCGGACAGAATCGCGGGGATCGCGTCCCTTATCCATCAGAATGTCTACCTGTTCAACTGGTCTGTCCGGGAAAATATCCTCCTGCATGAAGATTTTTCCGTGCAGGAGCTGGAAGAGGCTGTGAAAAAAAGCGGGGTATCCGGATTTTTGTCTGAAAAAGAGAACGGGCTGGATTATATGGCCGGGGAAAACGGCTCCCTGCTTTCCGGCGGGCAGCGGCAGAGGATTGCGCTTGCAAGGGCGCTGATCCGCCGCACGCCGCTGGTGATTCTGGATGAGGGAACCTCTGCGCTGGATCGGGAGACCGCCCATGAGATAGAGAGCCGGCTGCTGGAAGATGAGGAAATTACGCTGATCACGATTACACATAATCCAGATCCGGAGCTCATAACACGGTATGACCGCGTCTATCAGATGGGGATGGGGTGAAGTCTGCACGTCTGCAAAAAATCAGTCGTTACAGTTCACGGCCCAACCGGCCGCGAACTGTAACGCATCCAGCCCATTGAAAAGTCGCCTGACGGCGGTCCTAAGCGCCAGCGACGCTTGTTTAGGACGGACCGGAACGGAGTGTAGACGGACTGGATGCCCGCTCCATCACTGAATTGGCCGGACGCCGTGCAGCAAGTGCACGACACCGTATGAACAGTAACATCAGCCCACTGACAGTAACAGCATGTCTTGAAAAAACTTCGGAAGTCGTATATATTGGTATATAAACGGGAGGTGCATGATGGAATATAAAAGAGAACTTCATCCGCTGCTGGAAACGCTGGGGCTGATCTATCTAGTGAAAAATTTTTCTTCTGTCAGGGCAGAGTGCGTGCAGTCTCTGAAAGAAATGGAGATTGACGGAGAGGCATTTTACAAAAAGAATCTTTCCTATCTGGAAAAGTATGTCAATGAATTTGAGAAGAAATATGTTCCGGACCCGGAGGAGGACTTTTTCTTTGGAAACAGCCTGGAATTTTTTATCACCGTCTCCGCAATCTTGATCGAATATCCGGAATTGGAAACGGACATTGATACATTGACGGAGGATGAAGTCCTGGGGCGGATCGAAAGCTTTTTTGCGGAAGAGATTTCGCAGGCTGCAGGCAGGGCGGATTTTATGGAAAAACCGGAAGCTGCAGCCGGGCCGGACGCCGTAGACAAACTGGACACGATGGAAAGGCGTTTTGCTCTGATCCAGTCAATGGACTATCCGGAAGAGACAAAATGGAAGCTGCTGACGTTTATGAACCATCCGCTGGAAAAGTGCAGGGCATTGGTCGGGATTTTAAGGAAAAATCGGCCGGCCTTTGAGTATACATTAGAAAGAAATCGGGAATGTCTGGAAACGCTTCTTTCGGAAGCTCCGAGGGAATTGTCGTCCGTGATGAAGAACCTGGTCGAAGAACTTGCGCCGGGGGAGATCACGGTTTATCAGACTGCGGTATTTCCGCTGATGGAATGGCTCAATTCGAAAGCCGCGTTTCAGGGGATTATGACGGATAAGCTGTACCTGTATAAAAAGAATTTGTCAGATGCCAGGGAAATACTTCCGGGAATGCTGAAGATTCTGGGGGATAAGAGCAAGTTTGAGATCCTGTGCTCTTTAAAGGAACGGGGAAAGTACAATCTGGAGATCGCAGAGGAGCTCCGTTTCACTCCGGCAACGGCGTCCCACCATATGGGAATCCTGCTTTCCAACCATTTTGTGACGGTGGAGAAGAAGGACGGGAAGGTGTATTACCGGCTGAACAGTGAGACGATTGCGGAGGTGATTCGGTATATGGAAGGGGTGTTTTTAAATTATATGCCGCCGCATGACGGATTGACGAGTTGATGATTAGGCTGAGAGTCTTCCTGCTGCACGGGAAGATTTAAAAACAATAAAAAACAACAGGATATAGCTGTATATTCTGTAGAAAAACAGCGGGAAACGAAGCGTACGGGCTGCATTGCCGGCGGCCTGCAGCGAAGATGCTTCGTGTTTCCGCTGTCTGTTGCTGTTCATACCAAATGTCATTAACTTAAGGCTTTGCCATGCCAATATCGCACGTATTT